>NZ_JCALCO010000015.1:0-136278 GCF_059812385.1 Mycobacterium sp. NGS58
ACTGCCGTTTCTACAGAAGTAGAAAGTAAAGAGTGATTGTCAGGAACAAACCACCTGCCCAGCCGCCGGAACTGAGCAACTTAGGGTGCACCCCGTCGACCCACCCAAGATTGCGACCAGCGTCGCGGCCACTGCGACCACTTTCAGCGTTTTCTTGGTGCTTGTCATCGGCGTACCTTTCTCGTTGGTGTTATAAATCTGTCAAATTGGATGCTATAACCGTCACAGGCGCAGCGGAAGCATGTTTTCCGCATTCGTTAAATCGAACCCCTGGGGCCGGTTTACAAAGTGGCGCGGCCGCGCGTCAACTGGTCGCGATTCGGGCGCGCGCTCCAGTAGGCGCGGCCTCGGGAGAAGACGGTCGGCGTAAAGTCCAAAGACGTCCGGCTAGATCGCAAGTGATGAGTTCATTGAGTATGTTGAGGTAAATTCCCCAAATAGCCAGCAGGCGAACGACCATTCAAAAAGCGAACGATGAGGCATGCGGCGAGACCGCAACATCACGGGCAGGAACAACGCCGACGACGTTGGCACCTGGCCGGGCGGGCCGGCCTACGGCTGAAATGCGGGAAGAACAGTCCCGGAATCCCGGATCTCCCAAATGCTCTTTTTGGTCACACCGTCGAAGTTGATCTTGTTCAACGTTTCCCGCGAATACGTGAGGTCGATGGCGACCTGAGTCGAGGTGTTGCCGTAGGGATCGGTCATCGGGAAGGTGCCCTGCACGTTCACCGCGGCCGCGTCGGGATAGGTAGCTTTTGCGTACTTGAGGATGTCGATGGTGTCCGACCGGGCACCGTCTTTGATCATCTGCTCGGTGTAGTTGTCGCGGATGGCGAATCGGGCGTCCACCACGCCGCCGTTCGGTCCCGGGGCGATGGTGAAGTTGACGCCCTCCGGTTTCTTGGGACCGGGCGGTGTTGACGGAGCCTCCTGGGTCGGTGTCGGCGCACCCTCAGCGGCCGAACTGCCGGGTGGGCTTAACGGGCTGTCCTTTTTCGGGTCGAAAACCCAGGTCTTGCCGATGAAGACCAGGAGAACGAGGGTGCAGAGCACCGCCAGAGCGACCGCGGCCTTTCCGGAGGTGCCTTTACTCGGCGGTTCGGCCGCGAACGTCCTCGGCGCCGCGGCGGCGAACTTGTCCGCCTGGTCGCTCGTGAACGCGTATTCGCTGGTCCAGCTGGTGCCGTCGAAATACCGTTGCAGCCCGTGACCCACCCCTGCGGGGTCGGGGTACCAGCCCGGCGCCGATTTGGGCGGGGGCGGTGCCTGTTCAGATGGCATCTATCCATTTTCGTCGTGGCAGAGACATCGCGGCTACCCGCCTCGATGGCCGCTCGAAACGGAGAGCGTTTCGTGAGTGAGCCGTCATGCTGTCGGCCTTTCAGTCCTGGCGGTCCGGCTCGGTGAGTTCCGGCGCGTTTCTCATGAGTCGCCATTCCTCCTTTGCGCCCGTAGTCGTCCTTCTCCGAATGCTTGGCCATCGCAACCTCCTTCGACGACTACCCGAAGCGGCGAAAGCCCAAGACCTCGAGACGGTGATCCTCTGACCTAGGGCGCTTTGCGGAGATCGGCGAGTGAGTTTCGAAGTCCACCGTCCAATCGAATCTGGACGGCTGCCACCGCGATCATGATCGCCGCGGTCACCAAGTGCACGATCGCGTCGGTGACGTTGTTGGGAAAGTGGAAAACGAACGCGACCTGCTGGGAGAAGAAGGCCCAAACCCCCGGCAGCGCACCGGCTATGGCGGCGAGGAGCAGATATAACACGGACCACGACTTCCGCATCGCGAATGCCAGCCCCGGCGCGAACAGCGCCAAACCCGCCACGGCGTGCCAGCCGTTGTAGTCCATTCCGAGCAGCTGCACGGTCGGCGCATTGGGCCCAATCGCGAAGCTGGGATTGATGGCGAAGCCGACCACCGCCTGAGCGACATGAACAACACAGATGATCAGCAGCCCGATCTGGGCGAAACTCCACCTCACATTGCACCCCCTTGTGCGCGGCAAGATGGCCGAAATACTACGTTCGGTAGTAGGTTCCTGCAACGAACGCCGTGGCTAGGCTGTCTCGTCCCGTTCGATCCAGCGGGTGAGCGCATCTTCGAGCGCGGTGGCGACGTCCATACCGGCGCTCTCAGCGGCCTGCTCAAACCGCTCGACCAATTCGGTGCGGACTGAGGCGCCCAACCGGGAGAACGGGGGTTTTGGCTTAGGCGGCAGTTCTACCGGCACATGTCGGGCGACAGACGCGTCGATGATTTCGCGAAGTGCCGGTATCTGGTTGAGCAACGTGGCGAGATCGTCGCGCTCTATGCGCAACAACTCGGCCGGTCCCATCGTCGTTACGGTCGCGGAGCGCAATCTACCCCGGTGCAGCGCCGACTCGCCGATGACTTCGCCCGGACCCAGCGCGGCGACGCGGTCCGAGCCGACATAGACGCCCACCTCCCCGCTGAGCAGGATGTAGCAGGAGTCGGACGGAGTCTGCTCATGAATCAACGGCAACGGGGCGGACGTCGAAGTGCGATGAGCCGCTCGGGCGAGACGCTGAAGTTCATCATCCGAGAAGTTGCCGAATGTGGCGTACTGGCGTAGCCGGCGAGCGTCTTCTTCGTAGAGCTTCGCGTCTGCCTTCATAGCGGACTCCTGACGTGCGACGTGCCGCTGACAATTGAAGAGCGTAACGCGCGCCGACAGAACCCGGTGCGGTATTGCGAACGCGGCGACCGGCCGCGTCAGTTCCTGCCGGGAAGCCTCATCACCGTCCGCACGATGGGCAGGAGCGACTTCTGCCAGAGAGTCCCCGGGATGCCAAGCGGCGGATCGAGATTGAACACCCGTGCGGTCGCGATCGTCTGGGATTCGGTGTACTTCAGCAGGCCCTCGGGACCATGCCGGCGCCCGACGCCGGACTGACCCATCCCGCCCATCGGCGCGCTGAGGCTGCCCCATGCGAATGCATAGCCCTCGTTGACGTTCACCGTCCCCGATCGCAACCGCGCTGCGATCTGCTGGCCCTCTGCGGAGGAACCGGCCCACACACTGGCGTTGAGCCCGTACTCGGTGTCGTTGGCCTTCTCGACGGCTTCGTCCACGTCGGCGACGGGATAGATCGAGACAACCGGCCCGAAGGTCTCGTTGGCCGCGCACTCCATCTCGGGCGTGACATCGGTCAGGACCGTCGGCTCGTAGAACAACGGCCCGATGTCGGGTCGCGCCTTCGCGCCGGCAATCACCTTGGCGCCCTTGGCCTTCGCGTCGTCCACGTGATCAGTCACGGTTTCCAGCTGACCCGCGGAGATCAAGCTGCCCATGTCGACCGAGAAGTCATACCCGGTGCCCAACTTCATGTTCCGCACTTCCGCGCCGAACTTGCCGATGAAATCGTCGGCGATGTCCTTCTCGACGTAAATCCGCTCAATCGAGATGCACAGCTGGCCGGCGTTCGAGAAGCACGCGCGGGTGGCCGCCTTGGCGGCCTTATCCAGGTTGGCCCCGCGCGTGACGATCATCGCGTTCTTGCCCCCGAGTTCGGCCGAGAACCCGATCAGCCGACGCCCCGCGTGTTCCGCGAGTTGCCGGCCAGTGGCGGTAGAGCCGGTGAACATCAGGTAGTCGCAGTTATCGATGATCGCGGTGCCGACCACCGAGCCCGGCCCGGGCACGATCGCATAGAGCTCTCGCGGCAGGCCGGCCTCATACAAGAGCTCGGCGCACGCCAGCGCGCAATAGGGGGTCTGGCTGTCCGGCTTGAGCACCACCGCGTTACCCGCCAGAAGCGCCGGTACCGAGTCGGACGCCGTCAGCGTCATGGGGTAGTTCCACGGCGAAATCACCCCAACCACGCCCTTGGGCTGATATCCGACCGTCGTCTTGCCGATCCCGGGGAGCAGCGCCTGCACCGTGCGAGGCTTCAGCAGATCCGCCGACACTCGCACGTAATAGTTTGCGTTCGCTATCAGGTCGACGATTTCCTCCTGTGCGGCCCATCGGGCCTTGCCGGCCTCGGCCTGCAGGAGATCCATCAGGAACTCGCGGTTCTCGAAAACAAGGTCCCGATAGCGGCTGATGACGTCGATGCGCTCGGCGACCGGCCGTTTCGCCCACGCGACCTGGCCCGCCCGCGCTTCGGAGAATGCGGCTTCGACATCCTCGGCCGTGCCGATTGGGATCGTGGTCAGCGGCTTGCCGTTGAAGACCTCGTCGATCGTTTTCGTCTGGCGTGCGGTGGTGTCCTTGATCGCGGCCAACTGACGCAGACGATCGAAGACCTCGGCTGACGGTGCGGGCATGTCATTACCTCTCGCAAAAGCACGGGTGTCTACGCACCAGCCTATTGGCTCTGCAAGGTCAGGCTTTATGGTGCACGCAACGAATGGCTCGTCTGCGGATTAGACGCGCCGACAAACGGGTAGTGGCACAGCGGTGCGCAATCACGACCGGTTCGAAGTGATCGCCCGAGGCATGGTCCAGGGGGCATCGGGCGTGTGTTGCTTGCTCTTGGATCGCGACCTGCGGATTCGGGCGGCAAGTAGAGACTACGAGCGCGTCACGCTGCGCGAGCACGGTGAGCTTCCGGGGCAATACCTGTTCGACGCCTTCCCGGACAATCCCAAGGATCCGCGCGCCGACGGGGCGGCGAAGCTCGCGTCGTCGCTGGAGAAGGCGATGCAGAGCGGCCACCCCCACACGATGCGGATGCAGCGCTATGACATCCCCGACCCCGCGGCCCCCGACGAATTTCTGCCGAAGGTGTGGAGCCCGACCAACTCTCCATTGCTCGATCACGGCGAGCTGGTCGGCGTGGTGCACAGCGTGAAGGAAGTGGCGGGAAGCAAACAACTTCTTGACGAGGTCGCGCGCGACGTCGATGACGGCGTCGGTTGGGAGCCGGCAGACCTACTGCACACCCTCGAAGCCGTCACCGCCGTGGAAACCGGCGTCCAGCTCCGGCGCCAGCAGGCATTGGCCACGGAGAACAAGCAACGGTTGCGCGCGATCGCTACCCGAGACATGATCGGCCAGGCCAAGGGCATGCTGATGGAGCGATTCAATATCGACGCCGACCGCGCGTTCGATCTGTTGACCAGGCTCTCCCAGGAGACCAACACCCGGGTCGAGGAGATCGCGGGCAACCTCGTTCACACCGAACATCCGCCGCGTTCGGGCTGAGGCGCCCGTCACACTCGAGGTTCGTCGCGATACCGATAGGACGACGACGAGGTCTCGTGTCCCGAATGAATTGTGGCGCAGTCGGAATGCCCGCGGTGGATTGAACGCGGCGCCGGCCCTGCTACCCTCCTTCAATGCAGTTCAGGACGGCTGCGATCGCTCAAGCGGCGATCGTCGTTGCAGGTTGCGGTGGCGGGTCGACGACGGCGACGACTCCGACGGTAACATCCACGCGGGACGTCACCCAAACCGTCACCGTGACGTTGCCGCCGCCTCCGGTTACCCCCAAAACGCTCATTGAAACCGACGGAACGTATCGAGTGAGCACCGACATCGTGCCGGGCACCTACCGCTCGGGCGGCACCAGCCCCGAAGGCGAATCCGATTGCTATTGGGCGAGGCTGAGGACTCTCAGACCCACCGACATCATCGATAGCGGCATCGGCACCGGTGCCCAGGTCGTGACGATCCAGCCGAGTGACAGAGCGTTTTTGACGCATAGCTGCCAGACGTGGCAGAAACAGTGATCAGCGGCCCGGGCCGTCGGGGAGGGGCGGACCATCGCGGCTCGGCGCCTAATCACGTTAAGCCGCAGAGGATTCGGTAGTAACGGCTGGTAACCAGTGCATGGAGCACACGCGAACTCGCGCTGCGGAGGTTGCGATGGGCCGCGTTGGTCGGCCGTTCAGGGTGAGCCGTTGTCGATCCCACTACTTCATCGGCGTGCTGTCGCCCACATGCCCCTCTGTCAGCCCTTAGCTGAAACGGTGAATCCAAGTTTGCACTCCTTATTTGACTGTGCCGTAAAGGTTCCGGTAGCTCGGCAGGCGACTGCGCGGTCGAAGCCCGCCCAGCCACCGCCAACGGCAACTGTGCCCGGCGTCGCCATACCAGGGCGAAGGCGATTACACAAACGTTAATTCAGTTGCACGCGTGCGTAATTGCGGTTTGCTGGCGCGGCTTGCAGTGCCCGGCGTGTATTTTGGAACTAACTCGCCTGTCCCAAGCTGGCGCTCCACTTGCGGCCTCAACCGCAAGGCGAATTCGCCCCCCTCGCGACACCGGGTGCGGGTAGTGAGGCTGTGCGGGTTGCACGAGACGTCAAGCAGCGCAGGAGAATTGATACGACGAAGACGCTTTGTATGAATGCGCTGTGATGACCTTCTCGGCGCAACGGGGGTATCTGCACGCGTCGGCTTAAGCCATGTCGATGCCGATTGTCCTTCGCTCGGCGCGGCAAACCGCCTGCATATCGCCGTGCGATGAGTATTGACAAATTCCGTTCTGTGTTGCGGTGTGGTAGTAGTTACGGTACGCGGTCACGCGAAAATTGAAGCAGCGCCGGGTATTTGACACATGCGCAGCACCTGACCTTGGAGCATTTCATGGGCGTTGCCGACCGTGTCCTCCCGCTGACGCGGGGGCAGCTGGCCATCTGGCTTGCGCACCAAACCAGCCACTTCGACGCAGAGTGGCAGCTGGGTGTCCTGGTGCGAATCGAGGGCACTTTGGAACGCGCCCTTTTGGAGCGCGCGATTCGGCAGGTGGTGGGCGAAGCCGAAACTCTTCGGGCCACTTTCTTCCAAATGGACGGCGAAGTCTTCCAAAAGGCAGTCGATTACCCGGACGTCGAGCTGGCCTATTACAACCTCACTGGCTCGCATGATCCCGTGCATGAAGCCCGCGAGAAGACGTCATCAATCCAACAGACACCGCTCCCGCTGACCGGTCCACTGTTCAAATTCGCGTTATTTCAGACCGGAATCGACGAATACTACTGGTTCGGATGCTTCCACCACATAGTCATTGACGGGTTGGGCATTTCGCTGATAGGCCGCCGGATTGCGGCCGTGTATTCCGCACTGGCGTCTGGCGCAACCGTTTCTCCTGCCTTTTTCGGAACGTTGCAGGAACTGGTTGGCGACGAGCAGCAATACGAAGAGTCCGCCGACTATCTGGACGATCAAGCATATTGGGCGGAGAACCTTCCTTCGGGGGGCGATCCCGATTACCGGTTGCCCCAAGCGACTTCCGACCGCAATTCGTATTTGCCCTCCGCGCCAGTACAATTGGATCCGGCCGTGGTCGGGCAAATCAAGGGATTGTCCAAAGCGTTGGGTATCCGCCGATCGTCGGTCCTGACCGCGGCGTGCGCCCTGTTGGTGCACGGGTTTTGCGCTAACGGTGCCGAAGAGGTGGTGCTCGACTTCCCGGTCAGTCGGCGCGTGCGCCCCGAGTCAAAGCTGCTCCCGGGAATGGTGGCTGGGGTGGTGCCCCTCGTCCTGAAGACGTCGCCACAATCTTCGGTTGCCGATTTCTGTAAACATGTGGATTCTCGGATACGAGAAACGTTGCGGCATCAGCGTTTTCCGGTGCAGGTTCTAGATGGCGAGGGTAATTCTCGTGACCCGCGGCAAGCGGCGAATCGCGTGGTCATCAACCACATTCTGGCCAGGCTCAACCTGAGCTTCGCCGATACTCCCGGAACGGCGGAATACACCACTTTCGGGCCGGTCGGTAATTTCGGATTCTTCTTCCTCGGATTCGGTGATCAGCATCTGCTGAGCACCCTCGGCGCTGGGCTCCCATTCTCAGATTTCGATGTTTCGGATTTGGCAAACCGGTTGCAACGAATCCTGGCCGTGATGGCGGAATTGCCGACCCGGCCGCTGTTGTCGCTGGACGTGTTGGCCGCCGCCGAGAAGCCCCGCCTGAATCGATGGGGCAACGGTGCGCTGTTGACCGAGCCGGCTTCCGCCGGGAGGTCGGTGCCGGAGTTGTTCGGCGCGCAGGTGGCGCTGGGCCCGGAGGCGGTGGCGCTGGTATGCGGTGAGCGGTCGTGGAGTTACCGGGAGTTGGACGAGGCCGCCAACCGGGTGGCGCATCTGCTGGCCGGGGCCGGGGTCGGCCCGGGCGCGTGTGTGGCGCTGTTGCTGCCGCGCTCGGCCGAGGCGATCGTGGCGATTTTGGCGGTGCTCAAGACCGGAGCCGCGTACCTGCCGATTGATCCGGCGGTGCCGGCGGCGCGGTTGGAGTTCATGCTCGGCGACGCGGAGCCGGTCGCCGCGGTGACCACCGATCGGCTGGCCGAGCGGCTGGCCGGGCAAGGCCTGAGGGTCATCGATATCAACGACCCCGGTGTCTTCGACTACCCCGCTACGGGCTTACCCGCGCCGGCGCCGGATGACATCGCCCACATCATCTACACCTCGGGCACCACCGGGGTGCCCAAAGGGGTGGCCATCACCCAGCACAACGTCGCTCAACTGCTGGACTCGCTGAGCGCGGGCCTGCCGCCGAAACAGGTGTGGACGCAGTGTCACTCGTACGCGTTCGACTTTTCGGTGTGGGAGATCTGGGGCGCACTGCTGCACGGCGGGCGGCTGGTCGTGGTGCCCGAAGACGTGGCGGGCTCGCCGGAGGACTTTCATGCCTTGCTGGTCGGTGAACACGTCAGCGTGTTGACCCAGACACCGTCAGCGGTGGGGATGCTGGCACCTGAGGGCTTGGAATCGACGGCGTTGCTGGTGGGCGGTGAGCCGTGTCCGGCCGAGGTGGTGGATCGGTGGGCGCCGGGCCGGGTGATGGTCAACGCCTACGGTCCTACCGAGACCACGGTGTACGCGGCGATGAGCGCGCCGCTGGCGGCGAGATCGGGGACACCGCCGATCGGTTCGGCGGTGCCGGGGGCAGCCCTGTTTGTGCTGGATGGGTGGCTGCGCCAGGTCCCCGCGGGGGTGGTCGGTGAGTTGTATGTGGCCGGCCGGGGCGTCGCGTACGGATATGTGCGACGGGCGGGGCTGACGGGATCGCGGTTTGTGGCGTGCCCGTTCGGCAAGCCCGGGATGCGGATGTATCGCACCGGCGATCTGGTGTCCTGGGGTTCCGATGGGCAGCTGCGGTATGTCGGGCGCGCCGACGAGCAGGTCAAGATCCGCGGATACCGCATCGAACTGGCCGAAGTCCAGGCGGCGCTGGCCGGGATGGACGGAGTGCAGCAGGCCGTCGTGCTCGCGCGTGAGGACCGCCCCGGCGACAAACGCCTGGTGGGTTATGTCACCGGCCCAGTCGACCCGACCGAAATCCGCGCAGGGCTGGCCGAGCGGCTTCCCGGACACATGGTTCCCGCGGCGGTAGTGGCACTGGACGCATTGCCGTTGACCCCCAACGGCAAGCTCGACACCCGCGCCCTTCCGGCACCGAAGTATCAGGACTCCGAGCACTACCGCGCGCCGGGCAACGCCGTCGAGGAGATCCTGGCCGATATCTACGCCGAGGTACTGGGGCTCGAGCGCGTCGGCGTCGACGACTCGTTCTTCGAGCTGGGCGGCGACAGCATTTTGTCGATGCAGGTGGTGGCCCGAGCCCGTACCGCCGGCCTGCTGTGCCGCCCGCGCGACATTTTCGTCGAGCAGACCGTGGCCCGGCTCGCCCTGGTGGCCGGGGTGGTCGACGGCGAGGCCGGCCCGATCGATGAGGGCGTCGGGCCGCTGGTGGCCACCCCGATCATGCGCTGGCTGCAAGAAGTGGACGCCCCGGTAAAGCAGTTCAACCAGACGGTTGTGGTGCTGGCGCCCGCCGGGGCGACCGAGGCGGACGCGGTCGTGCTGCTGCAGGCCCTGCTGGATCGGCACCCGATGTTGCGCCTCCGGGTAGACGACGACGGCGCCGGGGGCTGGTCGTTGCATGTGCCCGAAGCGGGGTCGACGGATGCGGGTGCGTGTCTGTCGTCGGTGCACGTGCTCTCCGACGAGGCGCTGATAAGGGCGCGGTCGCAACTGAATCCGGCGGCCGGGGTCATGCTGAGTGCGCTGTGGGTTGGCTCCACCGGCCAGCTGGTGGTGATCATTCATCACTTGGCCGTCGACGGGGTTTCGTGGCGGATCCTGTTGGAGGACCTCAACATCGCGTGGGCTCAGCATCGCGCCGGCCAGCCCGCCGACCTGCCGGTGACCGGGACGTCGTTTGTCAGTTGGGCGTCGCTGCTCGCCAACAAAGCGCGCAGCCCCCAGATCGCCGCGCTGGCCGACGCGTGGCGGTCGCCGGCAGCTACCCCGCCCGCGCTGCCGGCGGTGCAGCCGAAGCTGGACACCTACGCCACCGCCGGGCGCCTCTCGCTGGACCTGGATGTCGAGACGACCCGGATGCTGCTTGGCGAGGTGCCCGCGGCGTTTCATGCCGGGATGCACGAGATTTTGTTGATCGCGTTCGGGCTGGCGGCGGCGGAGTTTTTGGGCACCGGCGGCGCGCCGATCGGCATCGACGTCGAAGGCCATGGGCGCCACGAGGAGTTCGCCGCAGACGTGGACTTGTCGCGCACGGTGGGGTGGTTCACCACCAAATACCCGGTGTCGCTGGGGATGGGCGGCCTGCGCTGGGGTCAGGTGATCAACGGCGAGGTGGCCCTGGGGACCGTGGTCAAGGATGCCAAGGAACAGTTGCGGGCCCTGCCGCACGGGCTGACCTACGGCCTGCTCCGTTACCTGAACCCCGACGTCGAGCTGGGCGGATCGGATCCGGCGATCGGCTTCAACTACCTGGGCCGTTTCGGTGCCCCTGCGGGCGACAGGTCCGGCGACGGTTGGCGGTTCGGCCAGGAGGGCTGGTCGCTCACCGGGGCGGCCGGGGCGATGCCCATGCCGCTCGCGCACACCGTCGAACTCAACGCCGGCACCGTCGACGCCGACACCGGACCGTATCTGCACGCCGATTGGACGTGGGCGCCCTCTGCCCTCGATCGCGCGGCGGTTAACCGGTTGAGCCAGTTGTGGTTTGAAGCTCTGGCCGGCATCTGCGCGAACGTGCGGGCCGGCGGGGGTGGGCTGACGCCCTCCGACATCGCACCCGCCCGTCTCAGCCAGCAGCAGATCGACGAGCTGTGCCGGCACGAGCGGGTCGCCGACGTGCTGCCGCTGACCCCCCTGCAGCAGGGACTGCTCTTTCACTCCAACACGGCGCAAGGCAGCGACGACGAGATGTATGCGCTGCAGCTCGATTTCACGCTCAGCGGCATCCTTGACCCCGGTCGGCTCCGCAATGCGGTGCACGTAGTGGTCAACCGGCATCCCCACTTGGTGGCGCGGTTCTGCACGCAGTTCGACGAGCCCGTGCAAATCATCCCGGCCGATCCCGCGGTCCAGTGGCGGTTTGTGGATCTGGATGCCGAGGGCAGCGACGTCGACGCGGATGACTTGATCCGCGACATATCCGCCACCGAGCGCGACGCGGTCTGCGACCTCGCCGGTGGGCCGGTGTTTCGGGCCGCACTGATTCGCACTGCGGAGCGCCGGCACCGGTTTGTGCTGACTTTCCACCACATTCTGGTCGACGGCTGGTCGCTCCCGATCTTGCTGCGGGAGATATTCGCCAGCTACTACGAGCAGCCGCTGCCTGCGACGGTTTCCTATCGCAGCTTCCTCATCTGGCTGGCCGATCGCGACCTTGACGCCGCCCGCGCCGCCTGGCGTGATGCCTTGGCCGGCTTCGACACCCCCACGCTCGTCGGCCCTCGGGATCGGCTGGGACGAGGGCGGCGCGGCTTCGCGTCCGCCAGCGTGCCCGAGCCGACCACGCGGGCCCTCAACGAGCTGGCGCGCGCCTGCCACGCCACCGTCAGCACCGTGTTGCAGGGCGCCTGGGCGCTGCTCCTCACCTCACTGACCGGTCAACACGACGTCGCCTTCGGCACCCCGCGGTCGCGCGCGGGCCAGTCCGAAGTGCCCGGCGCGGAGTCGATGGTCGGACTCCTGATCAACACCGTGCCGGTGCGGGTGCGAATCGCCGCGACGACCACCACCGCAGATCTACTGGCTCAGCTGCAAACCACCCACAACGATCTGCTCGAGCATCAGCATCTGGCGCTGATCGACATCCATCGCGTCACGGGCCACGAACAGCTTTTCGACACGCTCTTCGTGTACGAGAACTACCCGATCGACACCATCGTGCCGTCCGACGCCGATGCGGACGCGTTGGCCATCACGGAGTTCACCAACCTCGAATACAACCACTATCCGTTGACGATGGAAGCCCTGCCGGGCCGCGAAATCGACCTGCGCGTCGAGTACGACACCGAGGTCTTCGACCCGGCCAGGATCGAGGCCCTCATCGAGCGGCTGCAGCGGGTACTGGTAGCGATGACCGCCGATCCCATGCGGCCGCTGTCGACCGTGAATCTGCTCGATCGCAGCGAGCAGGACCTGGTGTTGTCTCGGTGGTCCGGCGCGCAGGCGGCGGCACCGGTCGGGGTGGCCCCGGTGTTGTTGGCCGCGGCGGTGAGCGCCGACCCCGATGCGGTGGCGGCGCTCGACGGCGGCCGGGCCATCTCGTATCGCGAGCTCGACCAATGGTCGACGCGACTGGCGCGCGTGCTGATCGAGTCCGGCGTCGGTCCGGAGCGCGCGGTTGGCGTGGCCATGGGTCGCTGCCTGGAACTGGTCGTCGCCTGGTGGGCGGTGGTCAAGGCCGGTGGCGTCTATGTGCCGGTGGATCGGGCCCACCCCGTCGAGCGGATCGCGACGCTGCTGGACACGGTATCGGCGGTCTGCGTATTGACCTGTGGCGGCGACACCGTGGCCGGGTCCGGGGCGCGCCCGGTGCTGCGCGTCGACACCCTGGACCTGTCCGGGCGCAGCGCGGATCCGATCACCGAGCGGCTGGCGTCGCTCCGCACAGACGACACCGCCTTTGTGATCTTCACCTCCGGCTCCACCGGCACCCCCAAGGGCGTCGCGGTCAGCCACGCCGGTCTGCTGGGTTGGGCTGCGGCGCAACACAATCTATTCGGGCTGGACGCGGGCGCACGCGTGCTGATGGTGGCCACGCCGACCTTCGATGCGTCGGTCGGCGAGTTGTTATTGGCCGTCGCGTCGAGGGCGACGCTGGTGGTCGCGCCACCGCAGGTGTACGCGGGCGATGCGTTGACCGCACTGCTGCAGGACCAGCGGGTCAACGCGGCGATTTTGACCCCGACCGTGTTGTGGTCGCTGGATCGCGACCGCCTGGGCGAGTTGGGCACGCTGGTCGCCGTCGGCGAGGCCTGCCCGCCGGAAGTGGTGTCCGCGTGGGCGCCGGGTCGGCAGATGTTCAACGGCTACGGCCCGAGCGAGACCACCATCTGGGTCACGTGTGCGCCTCTGTCGGCGGGTCAGCCGGTCACCATCGGGGCCCCGATCCCGGGGGTGCGCGCGCTGGTGCTCAACGCGTTCCTCGCGCCGGCCCCCGTCGGTGTGCTGGGGGAGCTCTACCTGAGCGGCCCCGCGCTGGCGCACGGCTACGTCGGCCGGGTGGAGTTGACCGCGGAACGGTTCGTGGCCAACCCCTACGGCGAACCCGGGTCGCGCCTGTACCGCACCGGTGACCTGGTGCGGTGGACCTCCGCCGGGACCCTGGAATACCTCGGCCGCGGCGACGCCCAGATCAAGCTGCGGGGGCAGCGCATCGAACTGGGTGAGATCGAGAACACCTTGCTGGCCTGCCCCCAGGTTTCCCAAGCCGCCGCCACCGTGCACCGCAGCGACATCGGCGACCACCTCGTCGCCTACATCACCCTCAAACACACCACCACAACCTCCGACGGCGACGCCGACATCGTTGAAGAGTGGCAACAGCTCTACGACGAGCTGTACGGCGCCGAGGTCGAGGTGCCGGACTTCGGCATGGACTTCCGGGGCTGGAACAGCAGCCTCACCGGTGAACCGATTCCGCTCGAAGAGATGATCGAGTGGCGCTCGGCCACGGTGGACCGGATCAAAGCCCTGCGGCCCCAGCGGGTTTTGGAGATCGGCGTCGGCTCCGGGCTGCTGTTGTCACAGATCGCTCCGCACTGCGAAGAGTATGTCGCCACCGACATGTCGCCGGTGGTCGTCGACAATCTCGGCCGTTCGCTGGAGCAGTTGCAGATCTCGTGGCGTGATCGGGTGCGACTGCTGACGCAGCCCGCACACCTCACCGAGATGCTTGCGCGGGGTCACTTCGACACCATCATCGTGAACTCGGTCGTCCAGTACTTCCCCAATGCGGGCTATCTGACCGAGGTCATCGACAACGCCATCGAACTACTGGCCCCCGGCGGCGCGCTGTTCCTCGGCGACGTTCGCAACCACAGCCTGCAAGGCGCGTTCCAGACTGCCGTCGCGTTGGCACGCGCCGACTCCATCGACGCGGCCGAGGTCCGCCGACGCGTCAAGCACGCGGTGCTCGGCGAACCCGAATTGCTCCTGGCGCCAGAGTATTTCAGCACCCTGGCCGCCGATCACCCGTCAGTGGGCGGCGTCGAGATCCAAGTCAAGCGCGGCCTGGCCGACAACGAACTCAACCGGTACCGCTACGACGTCGTCATCCACAAAGCCCCCGCATCGGTGCGTTCACTGGCCGCGGCACCCAGCCGGACGTGGACGGACTGCGGCGGCCTGCACGGCCTGCGTACTTGGTTGCTCGCCGAGCGTCCCGCCACGGTGCGCATCACCGAAATTCCCCGCACCGGAGTGATCAGCGACGTCCGCATCGAGCGCGGCCTGGCCGCCGGACTGCCGTTGGCTGACGCTCTCGCCCAAGCCATGCCCGATGCCGCTACCGCCGAACATCTGCATCGTCTCGGTGAAGACATCGGCTATCACGCGGCCGTCACGTGGGGGGCCCAGCCCGGAACCCTGGATGCCGTCTTCATCGCCGCCGTCGACGGTGAGCAGGCCCCGGCCCTGACGGACCTCTATCTGCCCGGTCCTCGTGCCGGCCAGCGCGGCACGCACAACGAACCCCACACCAACACCAAGATCGGCGCAATCCGTCAACGGTTGAGCGCTTGGTTGCCCGAATACATGGTGCCGACGCACATCGTGGTGCTCGAGGAGTTCCCGTTGACCTCCTCGGGAAAGCTCGACCGCAGGGCGCTTCCGGAACCCGAGTATCAGCATGCCGATCTCTACGACGCTCCGGGCGGGATGGTCGAGGAGATCCTGACCGGCATTTACGCCCAGGTCCTCGGTCTGGAGCGGGTCGGGGTTTCAGAGTCGTTCTTCGACCTGGGCGGCGATTCACTGTCGGCGATGCGTCTGATCGCCGCGATCAATACCAGCCTGGGTGCCGATCTTTCGGTGCGCACCCTGTTCGAGGCGCCGACCGTCGCTCAACTGGCACCCCATATCGGCGGGGATGCGCGGAGCTTGGAGCCGTTGGTGGCGGCGGAGCGGCCCGACGTGGTGCCGCTGTCGTTCGCCCAGAACCGGTTGTGGTTCATCGACCAGTTCCAGGGGCCCTCACCCGTCTACAACATGACGATGGCGTTGCGGCTGACCGGGTGGCTGGACGCCGACGCACTGGGCGCGGCACTGGCCGATGTGGTGGCCCGTCACGAAAGCCTGCGCACGCTGTGCGTAGCGGTCGAGGGAATGCCTCGGCAGGTGCTGCTCCCCGCCGAGGAAGCGGACTTCGGGTGGGAGGTCGTCGATGCCGGCGGCTGGCCGGAAGACCGACTGAGCGAGGCGATGCAGGCCGTGGCTCGTCACGCCTTTGACCTGGCGAACGAGATCCCGTTGCAAGCCCGGCTGTTCCGTATCAGCAGCTCCGAACACGTGCTGACGGCCGCGGTGCACCACATCGCCGCCGACGGCTGGTCGATCACCCCGCTGGTGCGCGATCTGGGCATGGCGTATGCCAGCCGGTGCGCCGGGCAGACACCCGGGTGGGCGCCGTTGGCGGTTCAGTATGCCGATTACACGCTGTGGCAGCGGCATCAGCTAGGCGACCTTGACGACAGCCAGAGCCCCATCGCCGCGCAGCTGGCGTATTGGCAGGATGCGCTGGCGGGCATGCCGGAGCGCCTCGAGTTGCCCGCCGATCGGCCCTACCCGATGGTGGCCGATCAGCGCGGTGCCCAGGTGCGGGTGGACTGGCCGGCCGAGCTTCAGCAACAGGTTCATCGGATGGCCCGCGAACACAGCGCCACCAGCTTCATGGTGGTCCAGGCCGCTTTTGCCGCGCTGCTGTCCAAGATCAGCGGCAGCAGCGACGTGGCGGTGGGATTCCCGATCGCGGGGCGCCGCGACCCCGCGCTCGATGACCTGGTGGGCTTCTTCGTCAACACCTTGGTGCTGCGCGTCGACCTGGCCGGAAATCCCACCGTGGCCGAGTTGCTGGCGCAGGTGCGACGGCGCAGTCTGGCCGCCTACGAGCATCAGGACGTTCCCTTCGAGCTGCTTGTCGAGCGGCTCAACCCGACCCGCAGCCTGACCCATCACCCGTTGGTGCAGGTGCTGTTGGGCTGGCAGAACTTCGCCTGGCAGGACACCAACGCCGCGGGGTTGACCTTGGGAGACCTGGAGGTCACGCCGTTGGCGGTGGACACCCAGACCGCCCGGATGGACCTCACCTTCTCGTTGGCCGAACGTTGGGACGACGATGGTGCGCCCGCCGGGATCGGCGGGGTAGTGGAATTCCGCACCGATGTGTTCGACGCGGCCGGCGTCGAGGCCCTCATCGAACGATTCCGGATGGTGTTGGCGGCGATGACCGCCGATCCGGGCCGATCGTTGGCGTCGGTGGATGTGGTCACCGAGGCCGAGCACGCCCGCTTCGATCGCTGGGGTAATCGCGCGGTGCTGGCCCGGCCAGGGCGCAAATCCTCGATCCCGGCGTTGTTCGCCGAGCAGGTGGCGCGGACGCCGGATGCGGTGGCGCTGGTGTGCGATGCGGACTCATGGACTTACCGGCAGCTAGACGAGGCCGGTAACCGGTTGGCGCACTTGCTGATTGACCGTGGTGTGGGTCCCGGACAGTCGGTGGTCCTGCTCTTTCCGCGGTCGGCCGAGGCGATCGTCGCCATTTTGGCGGTGCTCAAAACCGGGGCCGCCTATCTGCCCATCGACCCGGCGTTGCCGACAGCACGGATCGAGTTCATGGTCGGCGACGCCGCCCCTGTCGCCGCGATCACCACCGGTGATTTGGCCGAGCGGCTGAACGGGTTCGGCCTGATGGTCATCGATGCCAGCAACCACGCTGTCGACGCCGCGCCCAGCACCGCGCCGCCGGCACCTCACCCCGATGAGACCGCCCACATCATCTACACCTCCGGCACTACCGGGGTGCCCAAAGGGGTGGCGGTCGCGCAACACAACGTTGCCCAGTTGTTCGACGGACTACAAATCGGGGTGGACCTGAAGGCACCGGGGCAGGTGTGGACACAGTTCCACTCCTATGCCTTCGACTTCTCGGTGTGGGAGATCTGGGGTGCCCTGCTGCACGGCGGACGCCTGGTAGTCGTGCCCGACGTGGTGGCGCGCTCCGCCGAGGAGTTCCACGCGCTACTGGTCGGCGAGCAGGTCAGCGTCCTTACCCAGACCCCGTCTGCGGTGGCGATGCTGTCACCGGAGGGTCTGCCGTCGACGTCGTTGGTCATCGGTGCCGAGCCCTGTCCGCCCGAGCTGGTGGATCGGTGGGCGCCGGGGCGGGTCATGGTCAACGTCTACGGCCCGACCGAGACGACCATGTGGTTGTCGAAGAGCACGCCGTTGCAGGCGGGGTCGGGGGCCCCTCCGATTGGGTCGCCGGTGGCCGGTGCGGCGTTTTTTGTGCTGGACGCATGGCTGCGTCCGGTGGCCGGCGGGGTGGTCGGCGAGCTGTACTTGGCGGGCCGCGGCGTCGGGTTCGGGTATTGGCGCCGAGCCGATCTGACCGCCACGCGCTTTGTGGCGTGTCCGTTCGGAGGCGTGGGAACACGCATGTACCGCACCGGCGACTTGGTGTGCTGGGGCGCCGACGGGCAGCTGCGATACTTCGGGCGCGTCGACGAGCAGGTCAAGATCCGCGGGTATCGCATCGAACTCGGGGAAGTGCGCTCGGCTCTGGCCGCGCTGGACGGGGTGCAACAGGCGGCGGTGATCGCCCGCGAGGACCGCCCCGGCGACAAGCGCCTGGTCGGTTATGTGACCGGCAGCGTCGACCCGGCCGCGGCGCGCAGCGTGCTGGGCGAGCGGCTGCCGTCCTACATGGTGCCGGCGGCGGTGGTGGTGCTCGAGGCGCTGCCGATCACCCCCAACGGCAAACTCGACACCCGCGCCCTACCGGCGCCCGACTACAGCGCGGGCGGATATCGCGCCCCGGGTGACGCGGTCGAAGAAATCCTGGCCGGTATCTACGCGCACGTCCTCGGATTCGAGCGCGTCGGGGTCGACGACTCGTTCTTCGACCTGGGCGGTGACTCGCTGTCAGCGATGCGGGTCATCGCCGCGGTGAACGCCAGCCTGGACGCAGGCCTTCCGGTGCGCACCTTGTTCGAGGCGCCCACCATCGCCCAGCTGGCACCGCGGATCGGCGGGGACGCGGACAGGGCTGCGCCCTTGGTGGCGGCCGCACGGCCGGCGGTGGTGCCGTTGTCCTTCGGCCAGAGTCGCTTGTGGTTCCTCGACCAGTTCCAGGGCCCGTCACCGATGTACAACATCGCCGCGGCGCTGCGGCTGGACGGCCAGCTTGATACCGCCGCGCTGGGCGTGGCGCTGGCCGATGTGGTGGGGCGCCACGAGAGCCTGCGCACGATGTTCCCGGTGGTCGAGGGCGTGCCGCAACAGGTCGTCGTCCCGATCGAGCGGGCGGACTTCGGCTGGCAGGTCGTTGATGCCAGCGGATGGCCGGACGGCCGGCTGGTCGAGGCCGTCGCGGCCGTGACACGTCACCGGTTCGACCTTGACGCCCAAATCCCCATGCGCGCATGCCTTTTCCGGGTGGCCGATGACGAACACGTGCTGGTGACCGTCGTGCATCACATCGCCGCCGACGGCTGGTCACTGACGCCGCTGGTGCGCGATCTGGGCGTGGCTTACGCCAGCCGGTCCGCGGGGCACGCCCCCGGGTGGGCGCCGTTGGCGGTGCAGTACGCCGACTACACGCTGTGGCAACGCGAGCAGCTCGGGGCCCTGGACGACAGCGCCAGCCGCATCGCCGCGCAGCTGGACTACTGGCAAGATGCTCTCGCCGGGCTGCCCGAGCGCCTGGATCTGCCCACCGATCGGCCCTACCCGCCGGTGGCCGACCAGCGCGGCGCCAGTGTGCCGGTCGAGTGGCCGGCCGAACTGCAGCAGCGGCTGGAAAGTGTCGCTCGCGAGCACAACGCGACCAGTTTCATGGTGGTGCAAGCCGCCCTGGCGGTGCTGCTGTCCAAGATCAGCGCCAGCAGCGATGTGGCCGTGGGCTTCCCGATCGCCGGGCGGCCCGATCCGGCCCTGGACGAGCTGGTGGGCTTCTTCGTCAACACCCTGGTGCTTCGCGTCGATGTGGCCGGTGCCCCCAGCTTCGCCGACCTGCTGGCACAGATCCGGCGGCGCAGCCTGACCGCCTACGAGCACCAAGACGTGCCCTTCGAGGTGCTGGTGGAGCGGCTCAACCCCACCCGGAGCATGACGCATCACCCACTCATCCAGGTGATGCTGGCCTGGCAGAACCTGCCAGGCGTCAGCGCTGACCCCGCCGCCGGGCTGGTCCTGGACAACCTGCGCGTCACGCCGCTGCCGGTGAACAACCAGACGGCCCGCATGGATCTGGAGTTCTCACTGGCCGAACGCTGGACCCAGAGCGGTGAGCCCGCCGGCATCGGCGGAACGGTGGAGTTTCGGACCGACGTCTTCGATGCGGACAGCATCGTCGCGTTGGTTGGGCGGTTGGAGCGCGTGTTGACGGCGATGACCGCCGACCCGACACGACGGTTGTCGTCGGTGGATCTGCTCGACGAGCGCGAGCGCGCGTGGCTTGACGAGCGCGCCAACCAGGCGGTATTGGCCCGGCCGGCGACCGCGGCGGCCTCGATTCCGGAGCTGTTCGAGGCGCAGGTGATGCGCGCACCGGACGCGGTGGCGATCAGTTGCGGCGGGGCGACGTGGAGCTACCGCGCGCTCGATGCGGCGGCTAACCGGTTGGCGCACCGGCTGGCCGGTGCAGGGGTACGCCCCGGCGGGTACGTAGCCCTGCTCGCGGAGCGTTCGGGCGAGGCGGTCGTGGCGATTCTGGCGGTGCTCAAGACGGGGGCGGCTTACCTGCCGATCGACCCGGCATTGCCGACCGCGCGGATCGGATTCATGCTCGGCGATGCCCGGCCGATAGCCGCCATCACCACCGCAGACCTGCGGTCGCGGCTGGAGGGCCACGACCTGCCGGTCATCGACCTCCACGACGCCGTTGCCGACGAACGATCCGGCACCGACCTGCCCGCGCCGGCGCCGGGGGATATCGCGTACCTGATCTACACCTCCGGCACCACCGGGGTGCCCAAGGGCGTCGCGGTCACCCACCGCGGCGTGACCGACCTGTTGGGTTCGTTGAACGCGGGCCTGCCGCCGGCGGGGGTGTGGGCGCACAGTCATTCGTTGGCGTTCGACGTTTCGGTGTGGGAGATCTTCGGCGCGCTGTTGCGTGGCGGGCGACTGGTGGTGGTGCCCGAGTCTGTGGCACGTGCGCCAGAAGCGTTGCACGACGTGCTGGTTGGCGAGCGGGTCAGCGTGTTGACCGAGACGCCGTCGGCGGTGTCCGTGTTGTCGCCGCAGGGCTTGGAGTCGGTGGCCCTGGTGATGGCCGGCGAGGCTTGCCCGCCGGAGGTGGTGGAACGGTGGGCGCCGGGGCGGGTGATGGTGAACGCCTACGGGCCGACCGAGACCACGATGTGCGTGGCGATCAGCGCGCCGCTGACGCCCGGAGCCGGGGCGGTGCCGATCGGTTCGCCGGTTTCCGGAGCGGCGCTGTTTGTGCTGGACGGTTGGTTGCGACCGGTGCCGTCCGGGGTCGTCGGGGAGCTGTTCGTGGCCGGTGCCGGGGTGGCGGCCGGCTACCTGGGCCGTTCGGCTTTGACGGCCTCGCGATTTGTGGCGTGTCCATTCGGAGGTGCGGGCACACGCATGTACCGCACCGGCGATTTGGTGTGCTGGGGCGCCGACGGGCAACTGCGGTATATGGGGCGCGCCGATGAGCAGGTCAAGATCCGCGGGTACCGCATCGAGGTCGGTGAAGTTCAGGCGGCGGTGGCCGCACTCGACGGTGTGCAGCAGGCGGTCGTCGTCGCGCGCGAGGACCGCCCCGGCAACACGCGATTGGTGGGTTATGTCACCGGGACCGCCGAGCCGGTCCAGGCGCGTGCCGCGCTGGCCGAGCGGCTGCCGGCTTACATGGTGCCGACGGCGGTCATCGCCCTGGACGCGCTGCCGTTGACGTCCAACGGCAAGCTCGACGTCCGGGCCTTGCCGGCTCCGGAGTACACCGCCGGTGAGTACTCCGCTCCCCAAACTCCCACCCAGGAGATCCTTGCCGGCATCTACGCCCAAGTCCTCGAACTCGAGCGCGTGGGCATCGATGACTCGTTCTTCGACCTGGGCGGCGATTCGCTGTCAGCGATGCGGGTCATCGCCGCCGTCAACGCCAGCCTGGATGCCGGGCTCGGGGTGCGCATCTTGTTTGAAGCACCCACCGTGGCGCAGTTGTCGGCCCGTATCGGAACCGACGGAGGCGGGCTGGAGCCATTGGTGGCGGGTGAGCGGCCCGCGGTGGTGCCGTTGTCGTTTGCCCAGAACCGGATGTGGTTCCTCGATCAGCTGCAGGGCCCGTCACCGATCTACAACATGGCAGCCGCGTTACGGCTGAGCGGGGGCCTAGACCCCGAGGTACTGGGTGCGGCACTGGTTGACGTCGTCCGTCGCCACGAGAGCCTGCGCACGCTGTTCCCGGCGCCGGAGGGGATTCCGCAACAACTCGTGCAGGCGCCCGAACGGGCCGAATTCGGATGGCAGGTCATCGACGCGAGCGCCTGGCCGGCCGGTCGGCTGGAAGAGGCCATCAGCGAGACAGCGCTACAGCCGTTTGATCTGGCTAACGACATCCCCTTCCGGGCGCGGTTGTTCCGGGTCGCCTCCGATGAGCATCTGATGGTGATCGTGGTGCACCACATCGCCGCCGATGGCTGGTCGATGACGCCGCTGACGCGTGACCTGGGTATGGCCTACGCCAGCCGGTGTGCGGGGCAGGCTCCGGACTGGGTGCCACTGGCCGCCCAGTACGTCGACTACACGCTGTGGCAGCGTGCCCAATTCGGCGACCTCGAGGACAGCGACAGCCGTATCGCGGCGCAGCTGGCCTACTGGGAGGAGGCGCTGGCCGGGATGCCAGAGCGCCTGCAGCTGCCTACCGATCGGCCGTACCCGCTGGTCGCCGATCAGCGCGGTGCCAGTGTGATCGTCGAGTGGCCCGTCGAGCTGCAGCAACGGGTACGTCAGCTGGCCGCGGAGCACAACACGACCAGCTTCATGGTGGTCCAGGCCGCGCTTGCGGTGTTGCTCTCGAAACTCAGCGCCAGCCCCGACGTGGCAGTGGGGTTCGCGGCCGCCGGTCGTACCGATCCCGCCCTGGACGACTTGGTTGGCTTTTTCATCAACACCTTGATCCTGCGAGTGCAGCTCAGCGGGGATCCGACCGCCACGGAGATATTGGCCCAGGTTCGGGCACGCAGTCTGGAGGCGTTCGAGAACCAGCACGTGCCTTTCGAAGCGCTCGTGGAGCGGCTCAACCCGACGCGAAACCTGAGCCATCATCCGCTGGTCCAGGTGGTGTTGGCGTGGCAGAACCTGCCCGGCTACGAGAATGCGGCCGACGGTTTGGTCTTGGGCGATCTGCGGGTGACGCCGTTGCCGGTGGACACCCAGGCCGCCCGCATGGACCTGACCTTTTCGCTGGCCGAACGTTTCGGTCAGGACGGGGCGCCCGCGGGGATCGGCGGGGCGGTGGAATTCCGCACCGACGTCTTCGACGCGGACACCATCGAGGCGTTAGTGCGCCGGCTGGAGAGGGTGCTGGCGGCGATCACCGCCGATCCGACCCGGCCGCTGTCGTCGATCGACCTGCTCGACGACCCGGAGCGCGACTGGCTTGACGAGGTCGGTAACCGGGCCGCGCTGGCCGGCCCGGGGGCCGCTCCGGTGTCGATGCCGGCGGCGTTCGGTGCGCAGCTGGCCCGCACACCGGATGCCGTGGCGCTGGTATCCGACAGCGTGTCACTGACCTACCGGGAGCTCGACGAGGCGGCCAATCGGTTGGCGCACTTGCTGGCCGGCCATGGTGCGCGCCCCGGTGAGTGTGTGGTGCTGCTGTTTTCCCGTTCCGCCGAGGCGATCGTGGCGATGCTGGCGGTGCTCAAGACGGGAGCGGCGTATCTGCCGATCGACCCGGGGGCGCCGGCGGCGCGGATCGAGTTCACGCTCGGCGACGCCCGGCCGATCGCCGCGGTCACCACCTCCGATCGGGTCGGGCGGCTGCAGGGCCATGGCCTGACGGTCATCGACGTCCACGACCCGGTTGTGACCGACCAGCCGAGCATCGGGCTGCCGACGCCCGACCCGCAGGACATCGCTTACCTCATCTACACCTCTGGCACCACCGGTGTGCCCAAGGGAGTCGCGGTCACCCAGGCCAGCATGGCCCAGATGATGGCCTCACTGGACGCCTACACCCCGGCGGGACAGGCGTTTGCGCAATGCCACTCCTATGCCTTCGATTTCTCGTTGTGGGAGATCTGGGTTCCGTTGCTGGGCGGCGGCCGGGTCGTGATCGTGCCCGAGTCGGTGGCCGGCTCGCCGGAAGATCTCCACGCCCTGCTGGTTGCGGAGCAGGTCCGCGTGCTCGCCCAGACCCCGTCGGCGGTGGCCATGCTGTCACCGGATGGTTTGGAGTCGACGGCGCTGGTGGTCGCCGGGGAGGCTTGCCCGGCCGAGGTGGTCGATCGGTGGGCGGCGCCCGGGCGGGTGATGCTCAACGGCTACGGCCCCACCGAGACAACGATGTGCGCGTCGGTCAGCCCGCCGTTGACTGCGGGGTCGGGGGCGCCGTCGATCGGGTCGCCGGTGCCGGGGGCGGCGTTGTTCGTGTTGGACGGCTCGTTGCGTCGGGTGCCCGCCGGTGTGGTGGGTGAGTTGTACGTGGCCGGCGATGGGGTCGCGGTGGGCTACATGCGCCGGCCGGGGTTGGCGGCGACGCGGTTTGTGGCGTGTCCATTCGGTGGCGTTGGCGCGCGGATGTATCGCACCGGTGATTTGGTGCGCTGGCGCGCTGAGGGGCAGCTGGATTACCTGGGGCGTGCCGATGAGCAGGTCAAGATCCGTGGGTATCGCATCGAATTGGGCGAGATCCAGACGGCTCTGATGGGTTTGGACGGCGTGGAGCAGGCGGCGGTGATCGCCCGCGAGGACCGCCCCGGCGACAAGCGCCTGGTGGCCTACGTCATCGGCGCCACGGATCCGGCCCGGATACGAGCCGCGCTCGCCGAGCGACTGCCGGCCTACATGGTGCCCGCCGCGGTGGTGGTCGTCGACGCGCTGCCGCGGACGGCCAACGGCAAGCTTGATGTTCGCGCGTTGCCGGCGCCGGATTACGGCGATGGGGATCGTTATCGGGCGCCGGGTGATGCGGTGGAGGAGATCCTTGCCGGGATCTATGCCGAGGTGTTGGGGCTGGAGCGGGTCGGGGTGGATGACTCGTTCTTTGAGCTTGGCGGCGACAGCATTTCGTCGATGCAGGTGGTGGCGCGGGCGCGGGCGGCCGGGTTGGTGTGTAAGCCGCGTGACATTTTCGTCGAGCAGACGGTGGCCCGGTTGGCCCGGGTGGCGGGGGTGGCCGACGGTGGTGATGGTCCGGTCGATGAGGGCGTCGGGCCGGTGGTGGCGACGCCGATCATGCGGTGGCTGGCCGAGGTGGAGGGGCCGGTCGATCAGTTCAATCAGACGGTGGTGGTGCAGGCTCCGGTAGGGGTGACCGAGGCGGACGTGGTGGCGTTGGTGCAAGCGCTGCTGGATCGGCATGCCATGCTGCGGTTGCGCGTCCAGGACGATGGCGCGCGCGGGTGGTCGATGCGGGTGCCCGAGGCCGGTTCGGTGGATGCCGGTTCTTGCCTGCAGTCGGTAGAGGTCCTCTCCGAGGAGGCCGTGATACGGGCCCGGGCGCGGCTGAACCCGGCCGATGGCCGGATGCTCAGCGCCTTATGGGCCGCCTCGACGGGCCAGCTGGTATTGATGATTCACCATCTGGCCGTCGACGGGGTGTCGTGGCGAATTGTGTTGGAGGACCTCAACATCGCCTGGGCCCAGCACCGTGCCGGACAATTGATCGTCCTTCCGGTGACCGGGACGTCCTTTGCCCGCTGGGCGGAGCTTCTCGACGAGCATGCCCGCACCCCGAAAGTCGTTGACACGGCGCAAATGTGGCAGCACGTCGCGGCGACGCCTGCGGCGCTGCCGGCGGTGCAGCCCGCCGATACCTATGAGACCGCCGGGCGCCTGTCGATGTCGCTGGACGACGCCGAGACGACTCGGATGCTCCTCGGTGAGGTTCCCGCGGCTTTCCACGCGGGCATACACGAGATTCTGTTGATCTCCTTCGCCTTGGCCATGACGGAATTCTTGGGCACCGGCGGCGACCCGATTGCGATCGACGTCGAGGGTCATGGGCGCCACGAGGAACTGGCCTACGGTGTGGACCTGTCGCGGGGGGTGGGATGGTTCACCACGAAATACCCCGTGGCGTTGACCGTCGGCGGGCTGTCCTGGACGCAGGTGATCGCAGGCGACGCGGAGCTCGGGGCGGTGATCAAGGACGCCAAAGAGCAGCTTCGTGCCCTCCCCGACGGCCTCACGTACGGATTGCTGCGCTACCTGAGCACTCAGGTCGACGTGGAAGGCTCCGACCCGCCGATCGGATTCAACTACTTCGGGCGCATGGGCGGCCCGGCCGACCTCTCCGGTGACGGTTGGGGGATCAGCCCGGACGGCCTGTGGGTCACCGAGGCGGCCACGGCTATACCGATGCCGCTCATGCACACCGTGGATCTCAACGCCGGCACCATCGACACCGAGAACGGGTCGCGCCTGCAAGCCAACTGGACCTGGGCGCCGTCGGCAATGGACGAAGGCCAGATCGCCCGGTTGAGCCGGTTGTGGTTCGACGCCCTGGCCGGCATCTGCGCGCATGTGCGACGCGGTGGGGGCGGGTTGACCCCGTCGGATATCGCTCCCGCCCGGCTGAGTCAGCACCAGATCGACGAGCTGGCGCGGCAGCAGGCGATCGCCGACATATTGCCGTTGACCCCCCTGCAGCAGGGGCTGCTCTTTCATGCCCGCACCGCTGGGGTCAGCGTCGACGACCTGTACGCCGTGCAGCTGAACATCGCGGTGACCGGCGCCCTTGACCCGTACCGCCTGCGCGATGCGGTGCACACGGTGGTCAAGCGGCATCCACACCTCGTAGCCCGCTTCTGTCCACAATTCGACGAGCCGGTGCAGGTCATTCCGGCCGACCCCGGGCCGCCGTGGCGCTACGTCTACCTCACCGGGTCCGGCGATGCCGAGGTTGACCGGCAGATCGAGCAAGTGTGCGCCGCCGAGCGTGCTTCGGTGTGTGAGCTGAACGGCGAGCCGGCCTTCCGGGTGGCATTGGTGCGCATCAGTGCCGATCGGTACCGGTTTGTGCTGACGAATCACCACATCGTCGTCGACGGCTGGTCATTGCCGATCTTGATGGGGGAGATCTTCAGCAGTTATTACGGCCAGCCGCTGGGGGCGGCCGGCTCCTACCGCAGGTTCGTGACCTGGCTGGCCGAGCGTGACCTGGGTGCCGCCCACGCGGCGTGGCGGACGGCCTTCGACGGCTTCGACGCACCCGCTTTGGTCAGCTCCGGGCACCGGCTGTCGGGTGATCGAGGTGTGGCATCCTTTGCGCTGCCCGCCGAGATCACCGGGGCCGTCGGGGATTTGGCCCGTTCATGTCAGACCACCGTCAATACGGTGTTACAGGGTGCCTACGCCCAGTTGCTGTGCTGGCTGACCGGCCAGCAGGATGTGGCATTCGGCACCACCGTTTCCGGTAGGCCGGCCGATCTGGTCGGAGCCGAGTCGATGGTGGGACTCTTGATCAACACCGTGCCGGTGCGGGCGCGCATGACGCCCGCGACCACGGCGATCGAGCTGCTCGAGCAATTGCAGAGCACGAACAATCACACGCTCGACCACCAGCACCTCGCGCTCAGCGAGATCCACCGCATCACCGGTCACGAGCAGCTGTTCGACACGCTGTTCGCCTATGAGAACTACCCGGTGGATGCCGCCGCATTGGCCGCCGACCAAGAACTGGCAATCGGCGATATCGCCCGCCACGAATCCACCCACTACCCGCTGACGGTCCAGGTCTTGCCCGGCAGCGAACTCGGCCTCCGCGTCGAATTCGACACCGGCGTGTTCGATCGCTCCGATATCGAAACGCTGATCGACCGGTTGCAGTGGGTGCTGGTGGCGATGGCCGCCGAACCCAACCGGCGGCTCTCGGCGATCGATTTGCTGGGTAGCGATGGCGATGCCCGCTTGAAGGAACTCGGCAACCAGGCGGCTGTGACCCGGTCCGCGCCCGAGCCGGTGTCGGTTCCGGCGTTGTTCGCCGCGCAGGTGGCGCGCTCACCGGAGGCCGTAGCGCTGGTGTGCGGTGAGCGCACATGGACTTACCGCGAGCTGGATGCGGCCGCCAATAAATTGGCGCAGTTGCTGGCCGCTCGGGGCGCGGGCCCGGGCAGATGCGTCGCGGTGTTGTTCCGGCGGTCGGCTGACGCGATCGTGGCGATCTTGGGCGTGCTCAAGACGGGGGCGGCGTATCTGCCGATCGACCCGGCGTTGCCGACGGCGCGGATCGGGTTCATGGTCGCCGATGCCGCGCCGATCGCCGCGGTCACCACCGCAGGTCTGGCCGACCGATTCGACGGGCATGACCTGCTGGTCATCGACGCCAATGACCCGGCTATCGACAGCCGCCCCGACATCGCACCGCCGGTGCCGGCCCCCGACGACATCGCGCACATCATCTACACCTCGGGTACCACGGGTACGCCCAAGGGAGTGGCGATCACGCACCAGAACGTGGCCCAACTGCTCGACTCCCTCGGCGCCGGCCTGCCCGCCGGACAAGTGTGGACGCAATGTCACTCCTACGCCTTCGACTTCTCGGTCTGGGAGATCTGGGGCGCGCTGTTGCACGGAGAGCGGCTGGTGGTGGTGCCCGAAGAGGTGACCGCTTCGCCGGGCGACTTCCACGCCTTGCTGGTGGCGCAGCGGGTAACCGTGTTGACCCAGACGCCGTCGGCGGTGGGGGCGCTGTCGCCCGAAGGCTTGGAGTCGACGGCGTTGCTGGTCGGCGGTGAGCCCTGCCCGGCCGAGCTGGTGGACCAGTGGGCGCCGGGCCGGGCGATGATCAACGCCTACGGTCCCACCGAGACCACGGTGTACGCGGCGATGACTGCGCCGTTGACACCCGGCTCAGATGCGGTGCCCATCGGATCTCCGGTCCCCGGCGCGGCACTGTTTGTGCTGGACGGCTGGTTGCGCTCGGTGCCGGCGGGGGTGGTCGGTGAGTTGTATGTGGCCGGCTGGGGTGTGGCGTGCGGTTATGTGAGCAGGCCAGGCCTGACCTCCTCGCGGTTTGTGGCCTGCCCGTTCGGAGCGCCGGGTGCGCGGATGTATCGAACCGGCGATCTGGTGCGGTGGCGTGCCGACGGTCAGCTTGACTATGTGGGTCGTGCCGACGAGCAGGTCAAGATCCGCGGTTACCGCATCGAACTGACCGAGATCCAGGCGGCGTTGTCTGCGCTCGACGGAGTGGCGCAGGCGGTGGTGGTCGCCCGGGAGGACCGACCGGGTGACAAGCGTTTGGTGGGGTATGTCACCGGCACCGTTGACCTGGCTGAGGCGCGCGTCGCGCTGACCCAACGGCTCCCGGGCTACATGGTCCCGACGCTGGTGGAACTGGAGGAGATGCCGTTGACGCTCAACGGCAAAATCGACGTTCGCAGCCTGCCGGCACCCGGGCATCCCGCCGGCCAGTATCGCGCCCCGAGCACGCCCACCGAGGAGACCCTGGCCAGGATCTACGCGGAGGTCCTCGGAATCGACCGCGTCGGGGTCGACGACTCGTTCTTCGACCTCGGCGGCGACAGCATTTCGGCGATGCGGGTGGTAGCCGCGGTCAATGCCGGCCTGGACGCCGATCTTGCGGTACCCGCATTGTTCGACGCGCCAACGGTGGGCGCTCTGAGTCGCCGGTTGCAGACGCACTCGGCCTCCACCCAGGAAGTGGTTCCCGTCCAGCACCTGAAAGCCGGTAGCGGCACCCCGCTGTTCTGCGTTCATCCGGCGGGCGGGGTGAGCTGGCCGTATCAGGTCCTCGGCAACCACTTGGACTGCCCGATAGTCGGAATTCAGCAGATTCCGCAGGGCGAAGAGCCAGCACCTCAGTCGATTCGAGAGATGGCCGAGAACTACGCCGACCGGATCCAAGGCGTTCATGCCGACGGGCCATACAACCTCCTCGGCTGGTCCTACGGGGGGGTGATCGCTCACGAAATTGCCGTCGAGCTCCGGCGACGCGGGCGCGTCACAAACCTGTTCCTTCTCGACGCGCAGCCGATCATCGACAGCAGCATGGCCCTGCACGACTACGCCCTGGACGAAGCCCAGATCGTGAAAGAAATCCTCGAGTTCTACGGGGT
The DNA here is from genome assembly GCF_059812385.1 of Mycobacterium sp. NGS58. NCBI lineage: Bacteria > Bacillati > Actinomycetota > Actinomycetes > Mycobacteriales > Mycobacteriaceae > Mycobacterium > Mycobacterium sp. NGS58. The sequence continues at coordinate 29,714 of NZ_JCALCO010000015.1, forward strand.
CACCACGCCCGAACCGGGTGAGTCCCTGACTTACGAGCAAATCGAAGATCTGATCCGCCAACACGAATCCATTGAGCTATCCCGGCACAAAGATCTGCTGAATCTGCTTGTGCACAACCTGAACACGAACCTCGCATTCTATCGGGCTCACGAACCCGGCGTCCTCGACGGCGACATGACGGTCTTTTCCGCTACGCGAGACGACAGCGAGCGCGGTGCGCGCCTTCTGCAAAGCTGGCGGCCCTACGTGACGGGAGACATCACCGTGTACGACGTCGACTGCACCCACAACGAGATGCTGACTACCGAATCGACCGGGATGTACGGCAAGCAACTCAAGCGCCTGCTCGACCTGGACCTCTCGCGGCGAGATGGTGGTGCCGATTGATGAGGGCGGTCGGACCTTCAGCGGTGGGGCAGCGGTGATTTCGACTTCGGCGATGTGCCGGCGCAGGCGCGTTCGGCGAACGATGCTCAGAGGATGTTGAAGCCCTCGGCCAACTGCGAGATCCCGACCACCGTGAAGACGGTCACGAGGATCTGCCGATGGTAGGTGCGCACCCAGCCATGCAGCTGCCGCAGTAGGGCCTCGGTCCGGGCCGGCGCGGCGACATAACCCACCAAGATCATCTCGACGACGGAATACATCAAGAGGAAAAAGACGATCGAGGCGCCGACCTGGGTGGCGAGCGGGGCCCTGGAGGCCACGATGATCGCGAGAATGAAGAAAACGCCATCGACCGGCACCGATGCCAACCCGATCACCCACGCAATCCACAACGATCCTTTTTCCCACGCGCAATGGGCGCGGTGAAGCAGGCGCCGGATCCGGGAACGGTCGCCCGAGGAAACGTCCCGGCCGCGACTGAGGAATCGTGGCACTGCGACCGGCGTATCCGGGGCCGTTGCGAGTGCCGAGTCCCCATTGCTCGATGCTCGCGCCTCGGCGCGCTGGCGCGTCGAGAAGCGCACGGCCATCACCGCCGCGAGTGTTAGCCCGAGTACGCCCAGGCCGATTTGAATTCGCGGGAGGGCGGAGCTGCCCGCGTGGTTGCCCGAGCCGTGGCCGAATGAGCCGAATAGGGACGTGAAGCTGAGCAGCATCAGCGGCACGAGCAGCTCGGGTATGCACACGGTGAGGCCGCCGACCCAGTAGGCGAGCAAATTGGGGGCGGGCCGCGGACGGGAGATCATCAAGAGGGCCAAGCCCAGGCGGACCGGATTGAGCGCCGCCAGGACACCCAAGCTCAGGACTGACCCCCACATCGCCCACGACTGTACCCACTGGGACGGAGCCTAAACGCCGTCCGCGCGCGTGTGATGAACTGCGTTCGCGTGCAACATGTTCGGGCAGCTCACACGTGAGCCTGCGTAGGTTCTGGGGATTGGTGGATCGGTGCGCAAGCGGGCGCGGCCATCCGGGCCGTGAAACCTGGTGCGTGACCGGCATTTTCGTTCGTCACGGCGGACGCACGCGTGTGGTCCCGCACGGGCGGACAATGCGGCCGCCGGGCCCTTTCGATGAGCATGTGCAACCGATTCGAACGACCGCCGGATCGCCGGAGGCAGAGATCCGCTTCCGATGGTGATCTTTCCGTTCGACTGCGTCGCCAGTCCGCCCGCGACCTGGTGAAGGCCAGAATTTAACGATTTACCCCGCAGGCGGGCAACCCGCGAGCTGACGCGCGTCACAGCGGCCGTCTGGGCGATTCCATGCGGGCAACGGTAGGGTCGAAGACGTGTGCGGAGTCACCGGGGAGGTACGGCTCGACGGGCAGGCGCCCGATGTAGCGGCCGTCTCAGCGATGGCCGCCGTGCTGACGCCCCGGGGCCCCGATGCCGGCGGCGCCTGGTCGCAGGGCCGGGTCGCGCTTGGCCATCGTCGCCTCAAAATCATCGACCTGACCGAGGCCGGCGCCCAGCCGATGGTCGACTCGGAACTGGGTCTGTCCCTGGCGTGGAACGGCTGCATCTACAACTACAAGGAGTTGCGGCACGAGCTCAGCGGCTACGGCTACCGCTTCTTCTCCCACAGCGACACCGAAGTTCTGATCAAGGCGTACCACCGGTGGGGCGATGACTTCGTCAGCCACCTGTTCGGCATGTTCGCCTTCGCCATCGTCGAACGCGACAGCGGGCGGGTGCTGCTCGGGCGGGACCGGCTCGGCATCAAGCCGCTCTACCTGACGGAGGACAGCCACCGCGTGCGGTTCGCGTCCACGCTGCCCGCGCTGTTGGCCGGCGGTGGCGTGGACACCCGCATCGATCCGGTCGCCCTGCACCACTACATGAGCTTCCACTCGGTCGTGCCCGCCCCGAACACCATCCTGCGCGGGGTCCGCAAGGTGCCGCCGGCCTGCCTCGTCGCCATCGAACCCGACGGCAAGCGCACCGTCAGCACCTACTGGGCGCCGGACTTCACCCGTCACCAGGATCGCGCGGACTGGTCGGAACGTGACTGGGAGGACGCCGTGCTGTCCACGCTGCGGCTGGCGGTGAAGCGCCGCCTGGTCGCCGACGTGCCGGTGGGTTGCCTGCTGTCCGGCGGCGTGGACTCCAGCCTGATCGTGGGTCTGCTCGCCGAGGCCGGCCAGCACGGGTTGTCGACCTTCTCCATCGGCTTCGAGTCGGCGGGTGGGGTCAAGGGCGACGAGTTCCAGTACTCCGACATCGTGGCCAAGCGCTTCGAGACCGACCACCACCAGATCCGCATCGAGACCGACCGGATGCTGCCCGCGCTCGACGGGGCCATCGGTGCGATGAGTGAGCCGATGGTCAGCCACGACTGCGTGGCCTTCTACCTGCTCAGCCAGGAAGTGGCGCGGCATGTGAAGGTCGTGCAGTCCGGGCAGGGCGCCGACGAGGTGTTCGCCGGTTACCACTGGTACCCGCCGATGGGCGAGCCCGCCGCGGCCACCCTGGACGGCGCCGTCGCCCAATACCGCGGCGCGTTCTTCGACCGCGATGACGCGGGGGTCGACGCGCTGGTCGGCCCGGGCATCGTCGCGCCGGGTGACCCGAGCCTGCGATTCGTCACCGAGCAATTCGCGCAGGCCGGCGCCGAGACCGGCATCGACCGCGCGCTGCGGCTCGACACCACGGTGATGCTGATCGACGACCCGGTGAAGCGGGTCGACAACATGACGATGGCGTGGGGGTTGGAAGGCCGGGTGCCGTTCCTGGACCACGAGTTGGTCGAGCTGGCGGCTACCTGCCCGCCGGAACTCAAGATCGCCCACGAAGGCAAGGGCGTCCTGAAACAGGCTGCGCGACGGGTGATTCCGTCGGAGGTCATCGATCGCCCCAAGGGCTACTTCCCGGTCCCGGCGTTGACCCACCTCGAAGGCCCCTACCTCGACATGGTCCGCGACGCTCTCTACGCGCCCACCGCCAAGGAACGCGGCCTGTTCAACACTGACGCGGTCGACGCGCTATTGGCCAACCCCAACGGCAAGCTGACCCCGCTGCGCGGAAACGAGCTCTGGCAGATCGCCCTGCTCGAGCTGTGGCTGCAGCGCCACGGTGTCACCGGCCCGGTTGCATGACCATGGTCGATCCGTCCGGCGACCACACCGAGGCGATCACGCTCGGCCTGCACGATGCATCGCCGCCCGAGCTGGTCGACGCGATGGCCAAGGACGTCGAGCTCGAACTTGGTTGGGGCCGACTGATATTCGGGCAGACGTTCGCCAATTCGCAGGAACTGGTCGAAGCGCTGCGCCGCGAGGGCCCCGGGCGCCGCGACATCTGCATCTACGCCCGCGAATCTCACGTCGTGGTCGCCGAGGCGCCCACCGAGCTGTTCATCGACCCCAGCCACACCTACCGGCTACGGTTCACCCCTAAGACGAAAAACCTTGCGCCGGCGCCGCTGGGCGTCACTGTGCGCACCCTCAACGACCCGATCGATGCCGACGCCATGAATCGCGTCTATGTGCGCTGCGGCATGGTGCCGGCCGGCGTCGACGTGATCTGGCACAACCATCAGAACGTGCCGGCGGTGAAGTATCTGCTCGCGGTGCGCGACGAGGACGGCGCGGTGGTCGGCACCGTCACCGGTGTCGACCACGAGTTGCTGTTCAACGACCCGGAAGAGGGGTCGAGCCTGTGGACCCTGGCGGTGGATCCGGCCGCGGGGCTGCCCGGTGTGGGAGGCGCGCTCACCAAGGCGCTCGCCGAGCACTTCCGCAGCGAGGGCCGGGCCTACATGGATCTGTCTGTGGCGCACGACAATGCCGCCGCTATCGGCCTCTACGAAAAACTGGGTTTCCGTCGCGTCCCGGTGCTGGCGATCAAGCGCAAGAACGCGATCAATGAGCCGCTGTTCAGCCCGCCACCGGAGACCATCGACGACCTCAACCCGTACGCCCGGATCATCGCCGACGAAGCGCTGCGCCGCGGGATCTGGGTGGAGGTGCTCGACGCCGAGACCGGCGAGATGCGCCTGACCCACGGCGGCCGCAGCGTCCTCACCCGGGAATCGCTGTCCGAGTACACCTCCGCGGTGGCCATGTGCCGCTGCGACGACAAACGGCTGACGCGGCGCCTGGTCGCCGAGGCGGGCATCACCGTGCCTCGCGCGCGACTGGCCACCTTCGATGAGAGCGATTTCGCCTTCGTCAAGGAGGTCGGCGAGGTCGTCGTCAAACCGACGCGCGGCGAGCAGGGGAAGGGCATCACCGTCGGGGTCGTCCCGGACAACGGGCCCGACGACCTCAGCTCGGCGCTCGCGCGGGCCCGCCAGCAATACCCGGACGTGCTGATCGAACAGCGGGTGACGGGCGACGACCTTCGCCTTGTGGTGATCGACGGCCGCGTCGTCGCCGCCGCGCTGCGGATGCCCCCGGAGGTCATCGGCACTGGCGAGCACAGCGTGCGGGACCTGATCGCCGCCGAGAGCCGGCGGCGCTCGGCGGCCACCGGTGGCGAGTCCCGCATCCCGCTCGACGACCTCACGGAGTCGACGATCGCCGAAGCCGGCTGGAAGCTGGACGACGTGCTGCCGCAGGGAACCCGGCTGCGGGTTCGCCGCACCGCCAACCTGCATCAGGGCGGAACCATCCACGACGTCACCGCGCACGTGAACAGCGAATTGTGCCGCGTCGCGGTGACGGCCGCCGAAGCGATCGGCATCCCGGTGACCGGCATCGACCTGTTGGTGCCCGACGTCACTGGCGCCGAGTACGCCTTCATCGAGGCCAATGAGCGCCCGGGGCTGGCCAACCACGAGCCCCAGCCAACGGCCGCGGCCTTCATCGACTTCCTTTTCCCCGGCCACCCCGGCCAACCGCAGGCCTGGACTCCGGAGGAGTCCCGCTCCGAGCGTGGCTGACGCCGACGAGCGCGGCGCAGATGTGATACCCGGCGCAGGGCTAACGGCGGGCTTTGGTGGGTAAATCCTCTGTCACACCAGAACGGAGACTGCATGAGTGCGAGCGCGCAAACCAAAACCATCTCGACGCATGTGCCTGCTCGGCTGGACCGGCTGCCGTGGTCGCGGTTTCACTGGCGCGTCGTGGTGGGCCTGGGCGGGGTGTGGGTGCTCGACGGACTCGAGGTCACCATGGTCGGCAACGTGTCGGCCCGGCTCATGGAACACAACAGCGGCATCGCGCTGAACGCCGCGCAGATCGGCATGGCGGCCGCCATCTACATCGCCGGGGCCTGCTCGGGGGCGCTGTTCTTCGGTCATCTGACCGACCGCTTCGGCCGGCGAAACCTGTTCATCCTCACCCTCGCCATCTATTTGGTGGCGACGGTCGCCACCGCGTTCGCCTTTGCCCCGTGGTATTTCTTCCTGACCCGTTTCTTCACCGGAGCCGGCATCGGCGGCGAGTACGCCGCCATCAATTCGGCCATCGACGAGCTGATTCCGGCGCGCGTGCGCGGTCGCGTCGACCTGGTGATCAACGGAACCTATTGGCTGGGTTCGGCCGCCGGCGCGGGTGGCGCGTTGATCCTGTTGAACACGGCGAACTTCCCGCCCAACATCGGCTGGCGGCTCGCCTTCGGCATCGGCGCCATCCTCGGCATTTTCGTGCTGCTCGTACGGCGCAATGTCCCGGAGAGCCCGCGCTGGCTGTTCATCCACGGCCGCGAGGAGGAGGCGGAGCAGATCGTCGGCGACATCGAGGACGCGGTCCAGCACGAGACGGGTCAAACGCTGCCCGAACCGCAGGGCAAGGCGCTGCGGATCCGCCAGCGCACGGCGATCTCGTTCCGGGAGATCGCCGCCGTCGCGTTCAAGCTGTATCCGCGGCGTGCGATCCTCGGCCTGGCGCTGTTCATCGGGCAGGCGTTCCTCTACAACGGCGTCACGTTCAACCTCGGCACGTTGCTCAACCACTTCTACGATGTGCCGTCGGACATGGTGCCGGTGTTCTTCGTGCTGTGGGCCCTGAGCAATTTCGCCGGCCCGCTGGTGCTCGGGCACCTGTTCGACACCGTCGGCCGCAAGCCGATGATCACGCTGACCTACATCGGCTCTGGAGTGGCGGTGGTGGCGCTGGCGTTCGTGTTTCTCACCCAGGCCGGCGGTGTCTGGGCCTTCATCGGCGTGCTGATCGTCGCGTTCTTCCTGGCGTCGGCGGGCGCCAGCGCGGCGTACCTGACGGTCAGCGAAATCTTTCCGATGGAGACCAGGGCGCTGGCCATCGCGTTCTTCTACGCGATGGGCACGGCGATCGGCGGTATCACGGGTCCGTTGCTGTTCGGTCAGCTGATCAACTCGGGCATGCGCAGCGAGGTTGTCTGGTCATTCCTGATCGGGGCGGTCGTGATGGCCGCGGCCGGCCTGGTCGAACTGTGGCTCGGCATCGCGGCCGAGCGGCGCCCGCTGGAGGAGCTGGCGTTGCCGTTGACCGTGGAGGACGCTGAGCGCCAAGACGATTCGGAGCCGGTTACCGACTAGCCGGCGGGCTATCCGGTGAGCTTTGTCAGCCAGGATGGGTTCTGGTAGTTCACCGCGGTGCTGCCATCCCACACGAACGGGGTGGCGTTGGCGTTGTCTCCCGACATCGTCGAGTAGCCGTTCGCCGCTTTGGCCTTGGCCGTGCCGATGTCGTCGCCGGACTTGATGCAACTGACGACGCCGGCGTCGGCCCCGACCGTCTTGGCCAATTGCGCGAGCTCGCCATCGGTGCGGTCTTCGGCGGCGCCCTCTTGCGGCTGAAAGTTGCTGGCGAACAAGCCCGAATAGAAGTCGGCGTAGAGCTTGGGGTCGCTCTGGGCCGCCACGCAGTAGGTGGCCGCCACCGCGCGCGTGGAGTAGTCCTGGCTGTGCGACTTTTCGTCGAGGAAGTTGAGCAGGTGGTAGCGGACGGCGAGCTTCTTGTTGTTCACCGCGGTGTCGATGTCGGCGGCGTTGGACCTGATGAAGCTGCCACACGGCGGGCAGATCGGCTCGTTGAAGATGTCGATGGTGGTCTGGGCCGCCGAACTGCCCACGAACACACCGTCATCGAGGATCCGCAGCGCGACGGCGTCCGCCGGGGGCGGGGCCGGGACCGTAGTGGGCCGGGGCTTCGATTCCCACGGGCGAGCGACGCCGAGGACTACACCAAGGAGCACCACCGTGGTGGTGGCGGCGACACCGGCCCACAGCCAGGCTTTGGCGCTGGACCGCGGCGGCTGACCCCAGGGTGGGGTAGCGCTACCGGCATTCGTCCACACCGGTGGGCCGCCCCAGGCCGTGGGCTGCGGCCCCGGCGCGCGGGAAGGCACGGGTTGCGCGGCGGCTTGCGCCGGCCAGGGGTTCAGTGGTTGCGGGGCGGGGGCGGGCGTCAAGGGCGCAACGCCGACGGCCGGCTGACCGGCGAATGCGGCAGGCGGCGTTGCCATTTGGCTGCGCTCCAGGATGTCGGTGGCCCGATCCCTGTCGGGTGCGGCCAGCGCGCCATGGGCGGCCGCCGACAAATCACCGCAGGTGAGGAAGCGGTCCGCGGGATCTTTGGCCATGCCGCGGGCGATCACCCCGTCGAAGGCGGCCGGGATGCTGGGCCGTGCCGCGCTCGGTCGCGGGATCGCTTGGTGCATGTGTGCGCCCATCACGCTGAGTTGGTCGCCCGTGTAGGGCGGCGATCCGGTCAGGCATTCGTACAGCACGCAGGCCAGAGCGTAGATGTCGGCCTTGGGAGTTATTTCGGAGTTACCGAACCGCTCCGGGGCCATGTATTTGACGGTGCCCACCGTGGTGCCGAATTGCGTGAGTTTCTCGTCGGAAGTGGCGCTGGCGATGCCGAAATCGACAAGGTAGGCGAAGTCGCCGGCGCTCACCAGGATGTTTTCCGGCTTCACGTCCCGATGCAGGATTCCCGCCGTGTGTGCGGCATCGAGCGCCGAACCGATCTGGCGGACAATCGCTATCGCCCGCGGCGGGGATATCGGCCCGTAGCGCTTCAGCATGCCGGCCAGGTCGTTGCCGTCGATCAGCCGCATGTCCACGTAGAGCTGGCCGTCGATCTCGCCGAAGTCGTGGATGGGCACGACGTGCGGTTCATGCAGCCGTCCGGCGGTGCGTGCCTCGCGCTGCATCCGCGAGCGGAACACCGGATCTCCGGACAGCGTGCGCGACATCAACTTCAGAGCCACGATGCGCTCCCGGACCGTGTCCTCGGCCTCATAGACGTCGCCCATGCCGCCGCGACCGACCAACCGCCGCAGCCGATACGGCCCGAATTGCGTACCCTCCCGCGAATCCGCGGTCGCGTCACCCATCGAACACTCCTCACCCGCCGGCCGTGCCCCGCAACCGACCGCCGGCGCCCGCACCCGGCCGGCGACTGCGCCGAGTCCTTGGTGTCATGCAGGCATAAGGCTAAGGTTTCGGTGACCGCGCGGCACGGCGAATAGAGAAAGCCAGCTAATTCGCCGGTACTCAATCAATGGTTGTCGTCATCGCCACTGGCGCGTTCGGTAAGCCCTTCGCGGGACAGCGCCCGGACGAATCCGTAGGCCTGCATCCCGGCCGGGCCCGGATTGTCGAAAATCCATTCGTTGATCTTTGCCAGCGCGTTGGCCAAGTCGTCGCGCTTGACCCGCACCAGGTACGTCTTTCGGTCGTCGTCGGGATCCTCGAGCGAGTCCGCGACGGCGACGGGGTTCTTGAACGCGTAGGCGATCCCGTGCACCGAGTCGTGATTCAGTGCCCAGTGAATCTCGCTGGGGCGCAATCGGTTCACCGCCAGATTGCGGTAATCCTGGTCGTCGGCTGAACTGCTCACCTGGCCGGTGATCCTATTCTGTGTGCATCGGGGAAGTGAACGTCTATCAATTGCGGGGCCGGTCGCCAGAAGCGATCCAAGCAGGTTTCAAAGCGGACATTTTCATCATAGGAAGGGGCGTCGCCCGCTGCATGTTGAGCGCTTCTGCGCACGTGCATTCGGCGCAACCCGGCGCCGCTCAGCGGCGATACTTCAGATAGAGATAGCCCTCGCAGAACAGCGCGTGCTCGAGGCTCATGGTGACCGGGGCGGGCAGCCGCGCCGGGTGCAGCCGGTGGCCCACCGGCTGGCTCGCGGCCAGTTTCGGGGCGAGCGTCACGCAGATCTCCGCGACGGCGTCGGCTTCCACCAGCTCGTCGAGCAGCGTCGGTCCGCCCTCGCACAGGATGCGATGCATGCCCTGCTCGCGCAGCATCGCGACCGCCCGCGAGACATCCACCGACTCCTCCCCGGCAACCATGACGTGTTGCCGCTCCTCGTCGAGGTCGTGTCGTGCCGCGGCGCTCGCGCAGGTCACCAGGATCGGCGGCTGGTCCGGGTTGCTGAACAGCCGGGCCGGTAGCTCACCGCTGCGGCTCACCACGGCGATCGGGGGTGGTCCGGCGCGTCCTTCGTGGTACCGCCGGGCGCGGGCCGCATCGCTGAGCGTTACCGGCCCATAGTTTTCGGCGCGGGCGGTGCCGGCGCCGACCAGCACGACGTCGGCCAGACCGCGCAGGATTTTCAGGAGGCGTTGGTCGGTGGGGCACGACAGCGGACCCGCGCGGCCACCGAACGCGGCGGCGCCGTCGGCGCTGAAGATCATGTTGGCCCGCACGCCATCCGGGGGATCGGCGTAGAACGTCGCGAGTTCGATGATGCTGGGGACGGGGCTGATCCTTGGCGAATCGCTCACGCGCTAGGCCTCATGGCCGGGTTCCAGCTCGTGCACGTCGCCGAACGACACCCAGGTCTCCAGCTCCTGCGGTGGACGCCCGCCCACCGGCGCCAGCAGGTGCCCGACGTGGTCACCCAGCGAGAAACGTTCTCCGATCTCGCCGACGAACCAGGCGGCGGCGTCTTCGAGGATGGGCATCTCTTCGGGACCGGGATGCCAGGAACACCGGTCGAACTTGTCGACCTCGTCGCTGGTCTGGCCGCCGAAGAGCTCCACCACGTCCAGGTGCTCGTGGGCGAACACGTGCACGGCGAGATGGGAGGCGCCACGGGCGACGCGGAAGGTGTGGTTGCGCCGGGACAGGCCGACGAGGAATCGGGGCGGATGGATGCTGGTCTGACTGGCGAAACCCACCAGGCAGCCGGCCGGGGTGCCGTCGGCCCGCGTGGTGACGACGTACATCGGATAGTTCAGCAGCGCCACCAGCTTGTCGAAGGCGTCGGTTCCGGGGTCGGACATCCGGTCAGTCTTCCCCGTCACGGCTCGGGGGAATCGTGTTCCCGTGATCGTGGCGCGCGCCGTCCCAACGAGCGATCCTTCGTGACACGTCGAACGGCGTAGGCCACGACGCCGATGCCCAGCACCGCCGTCCCGGACAGCACCGACCACAGCGGCATCGCGAAGGCCAGCACCACGCAACCGATCAGCCCGATCACCGGAATGGCCCGGTGTGGGCGGCCCTCATCGGGCCTCAGGGTCAGTGCGGAGGCATTGGCGATGGCGTAATAGATCAGCACGGCAAAGGAGGAAAACCCGATGGCGTCGCGAAGGTCGGTGGTGGCGGCCAGCACCGCGACGACGACGCCGATCGCCAATTCCGCGCGGTGCGGCACCCCGAATCGCGGGTGCACCGCGGCCAGCGCGTGGGGGAGATGGCGGTCCCGGGCCATCGCCAGGGTGGTGCGCGAGACGCCGAGAATCAGCGCCAGCAGGGAGCCCACGGCCGCGACCGCCGCCCCCACCTGGACGACGGGGACCAGCCAGCCCGTTCCCGCCGCGCGTGCCGCATCGACCAGCGGCGCGGCCGTTCGGCCGAGCCGCGTCGGCCCCAGCACGGAGAGCGCGGCCACGGCCACCATCGCGTAGACGACCAGGGTGATGCCGAGTGCCAGCGGTATCGCGCGTGGAATCGTGCGCGAGGGGTCGCGCACCTCCTCACCCAGCGTCGCGATGCGCGCATAGCCGGCGAAGGCGAAGAACAGCAGGCCCGCCGCCTGGATGACACCGCCGGCGGTCGCATCGCCCGGGCGGAGCGAACCGGCGTTGGCCGCCCCGGAGGTGAACGCGACCACGACCACCGCGGCCAGCACGGCCAGCACCGCGGCGACGATGATGCGGGTCAGCCAGGCCGACTTCTGCACGCCGGCGTAGTTCACCGCGGTCAACGCGACGACCGCTGCGACGGCCACCGCATGCGCCTGCGCCGGCCAGGCGTAGCTGCCGACCGTCAGCGCCATCGCCGCACACGATGCGGTCTTGCCGACGACGAACCCCCACCCGGCCAGATATCCCCAGAAGTCCCCCAACCGCTTTCGGCCGTAGACGTAGGTGCCGCCGGACGCGGGATAGCGCGCCGCCAGCCGCGCGGAAGACGTGGCGTTGCAGTAGGCCACCACCGCGGCCAGGGCCAGGCCCGGCAGCAGCCCCGAGCCGGCGGCGTGCGCCGCGGGTCCCAGCGCCGCGAAGATCCCGGCCCCGATCATCGACCCCAGCCCGATCACCACCGCGTCGAAAACACCCAGGCTGCGGTGCAATTCGCCACGGTCGGCGGCGGCATTCATCGGGGTGCTTTCGGACACTCGGTCTCCTGGTGGGTCGGACGATCAAACCTATCAAAACCATTTGATGTATTGTGCGAAAGTATGCCGGCAGCAGGTCGCGCGGCCGTCCCACCGCTGATGCAGATGGCGTCGCATCCCTTGCGGTGGTCACTACTGACCGAGTTGGCGTACGGGGATCGTCGGGTGCGGGAACTGGCCGCCGCCCTTGCGGAGCCGCAGAACCTGGTCTCGTATCACTTGCGACTGTTGCGTTCGGCCGGACTCGTCGGCGCGCGACGCAGCAATTTCGACGGTCGCGACACCTATTACCGGCTGGACCTGGCAAAGTGCGCCAAGGCATTCGGCGAGGCCGCCAACGCATTGCACCCAGCGCTGGCGGCCGCGCCTGCGCCCCGCACGGCTGCGCGGTCGGTGCTGTTTCTGTGCACCGGCAACAGTGCGCGGTCGCCGATGGCCGCGGCGCTGCTTCATAAGCGGGGCCAGGGCCGCATCCGGACGGCAAGCGCGGGCAGCCATCCGAAGGCTGAGTTGCACGTCAACGCCCTCCGGGTGATGCGCGACGAATACGGTATCGATCTCGGTGGCACCCGTCCCCAGTCATTGGCCGCGGTCTCCCGGCGCCGCTTCGACTGCGTGATCACGTTGTGCGACAAGGTGCGTGAGTACGCGCGCGACCACGATCTGGCCACCACTATGCATTGGAGCCTGCCCGATCCGTCGAGTGCCGGATACCCCGAATTTCGGTGTGTGGCAAACGAGTTGAGCCAACGCGTCGACTTCTTCATGCCCCTGCTGGCCGCCGGCGCCGGCCGCTGGTGATCATGGCCCTCAACCGGCGTCAGTTCCTCACATGGACCGCGGTGACGGCGGGGACCGGAAGCGCAGTTGCCGGGGCCGCCTGTTCGCACCCCTCGCCACCCGGGCCGCCCGGCGGCAAAGCCGATTACACGCTGCGGATCGGCTCCGGGAAGGTCGAATTGGCCCCCGACCGGATCGTGACGACCCTGACCTACAACGGCCAATTTCCGGGCCCGCTGCTGCGGTTCACGGAGGGCAGGCGCACCTGGGTCGATGTCTTCAACGACACCGACAACCCGGAACAGTTGCATTGGCACGGCCAGCACGTCGGTGTCGACGTCGACGGTGCCGCCGAAGAGGGAACCCCCGACATACCGGCACATGGCATGCGGAGGATCTCGTTTGTGCCCGGCCCGGCGGGATTGCGCTTCTATCACACCCACGTCGTCCCCCGCGCGGATCTGTCCCGTGGCCAGTACAGCGGTTTGGTGGGCCCGGTCTACATCGAGCCCGCTCGGAACGCAGGCGCCTACGACCAGGAAGTCGTCCTCACGCTCAAGGAGTTTGAGCCCACGCTAAGCCGCGGGGGCGACATGGCCAGCGATTTCCTGGCCGGCGAGCAGGACCAAGACCTCAAGGCCAGAGGCGAGTCGTCCATGGCCGCCTCGCTGGCTCGCGGTGACTCACCCGGCAATGAGGTCGGGTACGGGGCCTTTGCGATCAATGGACACATGCTGGGTCACGGCGATCCTCTGCGCGTGCACGCCGGTCAGCGGGTGCTGCTCCACGCGCTCAACGGCAGCGCCACCGAGACACGCAGTTTGGCCCTGCCCGGGCATACCTTCGACATCGTTGCGCTGGACGGCAACCCGGTACCCACGCGGTCCACCGTGCCGGTGTTGTGGCTCGGCGCGGGCGAACGGATCTCGGCCGTCGTGAACATGACCAATCCGGGTGTGTGGGTGTTGGGCGATCTGTCCGACGATGACCGCGGTCGCGGAATGGGAATGGTCGTCGAATATGCCGGTCGCGGTGGGGATCCGCAATGGGCGTCGCCCCCGCCCTTCGCGTGGGATTACCGGCTGTTCGGCACATCCGGGCCGGCGGTTCTGGCATCCCCGGACCACACCATTGACCTGTTGATCGAGAAACGCAACGCCGCCGACAACGGTTTCAACGTGTGGACGATCAACGGCACGCCTTTCGCGATGAACAGCGACAAGCCCGTGATCGACATCGAGCACGGCAAGCGCTACCGGTTGCGGTTCCGCAACGGCAGCGACGACCTGCACCCCATGCACCTGCACCGCCACACGTTCGAAATCACCCGGTTCGCCGGGGCGCCCACCGCGGGTGTCCGCAAGGACGTCGCGATGCTCGGCGGCTACCAAAGCATGGAGGTCGATTTCGTCGCCGACCAGCCCGGCCTTTCGCTGCTGCACTGCCATCAACAGATACACATGGATTACGGCCTCATGTTGCTGCTCAACAGCCGCTGACGCTTATCCGAGCGGGTTGTTCTGGCGCACTCCGCGATACATGCCCCAGCGCACGACCCATGGCATCACCACCCGCTCGACCGACCAGGACGGGAAGCGGAAAGCATGGCCCGTCGGCAGGAAGACCTCCAGGCCGTTGGGTTGTATGCCCACGAGGGAACCCCACCGCCGCGTCGGCGCCCGGTAGGCCCGTAGCGGCCGCCCGGCGAAGTCGGCGAGAACGTTGCGCGCCACCAAGGCGTCGCCGCGGTTCCGGGCGGAGCTGCGCAACGGGTCGGTCGCTGCGACGTCGCCGACCGCGAACACGCCCCGATGACCGGGCACGCGCAGCTCCGGGGTGACGCGCACGAACCCACGCTCATCGAGCAGATCCACCGGCAGCCAGCCGGTGTTGGGCCGCACCCGCCCGATCGCCCACAGCACGGCGTCGGCGTGGGCCGGGGGTTGACCGGTGCTCCAGTGAACCGGTTCGCTGGTCAGTTTGTCGCCCGCGAATCCCTCGGTCACGACCGCGCGGTGCCCGGGGTGAACGCCTACGCCCAGCCGCGTCAGCCGGCCGTGGATCCGCTGCCAATGTCGTGGATGGTGGCCCTCGAGAGCGGACTCGCCGGGGAAGTACAGGTCGACCCGCTTGTTCGGCCACGTCGTTGCCATGTTGAGGGCGCTGCTGACCGCCGCCGCCCCGCCGCCCACCACGACCACCGACGCCGCGGCGGCCAACCGGTCGTGCGCGGAGCGCAGCGCGGCGCCGATCTCGGCGGCCGACTCCAATGTCGGCTGACGCCAAAAGCCGTTGCTCACCCCGGTCGAGATGATCAGCGCGTCATACGCCTCGGTGATGGCCGCGCCGTCTTCGGTTCGGCCGAAGACGGTTTGGGCGGCCAGGTCGACTCCGGTCAACGTGGCCTGCACGGTGCGAACGCCGTCGAGGCGGCGGAACCGGTCGAACGGGATCCAGTAGTCGCGGGCCCAGTCGTGCGGACGTGACAGCCGGACGCCGAGCTCCTGGCCGCTCACCAGCGCGGGTTTGGCCGAGACCCCGACGACGTCGGCGTGTCGGGACAACCGGATCGCCGCGAGGACGCCCGCGTCCCCGAGTCCGGCGACGATGACACGCTTACGGATCATGCCGTTATCCTGCCCTGCATAGATCGTGGACGAACCGTCGACCGATCCGAGAGCGAGGGCCACACCAGTTTGATCGTCTCGCGCAGAATCGACAGCCCGGAGCGGCTGGGGGAGTCGACGTCCCCGGCGCGCCCGCGGTTGAGCGCCGCGCTGCGCGCCGCGGTGCGTGCGTCGGCGCCGCGTCCCGCCGCCGCCCGGCGCGCAGCCAAGGACTTCGAGAAGGGCCTGGTTCCGGCGGTCGTCGCCGAGATCCGGTGGTCGTTCACCCGGCCGCGCACCTGGCTGATGGGTGTGGTGGCCAACGTGATCTTCGCCGCCGGCTGGTTGCTGGTGCAGCCGCTGACCCTTGGCCGTCACCACGATTGGGTGGTCCTGGTGGGCACCTACTTCTCCTCCTGGGTCCTGGCCGATGTCACTACCACCAACTTCCTGGGCGCCGACCACTACCGCATCCGTCGGGGTTTATCGAACGGGGTGCCGTTCTGGCGGATCCTGGTGATCAAGAACCTCGCCCTGCTCGTGATCGTCGGTCTGCCCACCTTTGCCGCCGCGGTCGTGTTGACGTTGTGGCTGGAAACGCCCGCGCGGCTGGGCATTACGATTCCCACCGTCGCGGTGCCCATCGTCTCCTGGCTGGGCGTCGGCAACCTCATCTCGGTGCTGCACCCGGTGAGCGTCGAGCCGCTGATCCGGCGTTGGCGTCAGCGCGGCGATCTGCGCCGCACCCGCAGTTGGGTGCTGGCCCTGACCCTGCCCTATGCGCTGTATTACGTGGCCGATCCGATGAACGGCGTGGAGCACCGCGTGTTGTGGCAGCAGGCGCCCGCCCTGATCTGGCCGGTGTTCGGGCGCGAAACGAAAAGCTTCGTCCACCTCGCCATCGCGATGAGCGTGTGGATCGCCGGCAGCATCGCCGCGGTGTATTGGGTGCGCAGGCGCGGGTTGCAGATCCGCTAGGACACCTGGGGTTTGATCTCTTCGATGACCCATTGCTCGTAATCGAGGTATTCGTCCACGCCGCTTACGGCGGGAACGGGAACCGCGCTCACGGTCACGCCCTGCTCGGCAAGCCAATTCAACCGGTCGACGATTTGTCCCGCGCTCATGCCCGGCCGGTCGCTGGCCCGGCGCGCGACGTGACCTTCGCCGACCCGGTTGGTGCCGAGCCCGTGCATCACGTCGAAGTCCCGGCCGTCGTAGCCGGGCTGGGACTTGATGTAGTCGAGTTTCTGGGCGATCTGCTCGGGCGGTGTGAGAAACGGCCACCACCCGGACCCGAAGGTGGCCGCCCGCCGCAACGCGGCGTCCGCGTCACCGCCGATCCAGATCGGAAGGTGTGGCTTCTGAACGGGTTTCGGCTCGAAGGCGATGTCGGCGAACGACACATACCGGCCTTCGAATCGCGGTGCGTCACTGGTCCACAATTCGACGATGGCCGCCAGATATTCGTCGGCGATGCGGCCTCGTTCTCCGAAGGGCACCGAAAGCAGCTCGAATTCGCGGGCGAGCCACCCCACGCCGAACGTCACCATCATCCGGCCCCCGCTCATCCAATCGGCGGTCGCCAGCGCTTTGGCCACCACAATGGGGTGCTGCAAGGGCAAGATGGTCACGCAGGAGTTGACAGCCACCCGCTCGGTGGCACCGGCGATGAACGCCTGCGCGGTGGTCGAGTGCAGATAGTGTGGCCCGGACAACTCGACATGGTCGGTGGGGATGACGAGATGCTCGGGCACCGCGATCATGTCGTAGCCCCATCGGTCGGCGCATTGCATCATGCGTCGTTGTTCGGGCCCGGTGACGGCCGCCTCCCAGGGTTGCGTGATTGCCTTGAGGCGCAGCAGGTGCGGAAGGGCAAAAGCGAATTTCACGGGCGTCCCAGCCAGCGGTCCATGTTCTCCAATCTAAGGGTCCGTGTTGTTAACCTGGCGACATGGACTCCGAAGCGGACCCTGCCAGCCCAAAGCTGACCAACGCGGCGCTCGCCGCCACCAGCTGGGCGCTGCTGGGCATGATGTCCTACGAAGAAGAAGTTTCGGGCTACGACCTCAAGAAATGGATCGATTGGAGCGTCGACCTCTACTACTGGAGCCCCTCCTACAGTCAGATCTACACAGAGCTGAAGAAGCTGGAGTCGCTGGGACTGGTGACGTCGCGCGTCGAACGCGATGAGGGAACCCGCAGTCGGCGGCTCTACAAGATCACCCCGGCCGGGATGGATGCCGTCACCGAGTGGACGAACCATGCGCCCGTCGACCCTCCGGTGCTCAAACACTCTGTGCTGCTGCGCGTTACGTTCGGTCACCTCAGCAACCCGAGTCGGCTCAAGGAATTGCTGCAGGAGCACGTCGCGTACGCGGAAGCGCGGCATCGCAAAGCCGTCGAGGACGCCGAGGGGGCGGAGGTCGAACCCGCCTGGGCGTACTCGGTGCTCGCGCTGCGCTGGGCCGCCAAGTACTACGCGGCCGAACGCGAGTTCGCGCTGCAGATGATCAAGGAGATCGACGAGGCCGACGCCGTCATGAAGCGGGCCGCCAAGGGCGGTTTCGGACAGCCGCGCCCCACGCCCGGCTACTGGCGCGAGGTCGAAAAGCAAGTCCAGGCCAAGCGCGAAGCCGACTAGGCCGCGGCGTCCCGCGCGGCTGAGAACGCCTCCAGCCGATTCACCAGCCGAATCGCCGGCTGTCCGCTCAATGAGATTTTGATCTTGTGGTCGTCAGGCCATCCGGGAAAGCTATCTTCATAGCGAAGAGGTCGGAGGATGCGATGACTACAACTTGGGACTCAATTGATCGCTACGTGGTCATCTCGACGGACACCCACGCTGGGGCTGATATCGACGACTACAAGCCGTATTTGCCCGCGGCCCTGCACGACGAGTTCGATGCGTGGTCCAAGACGTACGTAAGCCCATTCGACGACCTGATCATTGCCACCGCCAGCCGGAACTGGGACAGCGAGCTCCGGATTGCCGACATGGACGCCGACGGGGTGGCCGCCGAGGTGCTGCTGCCCAACACCGTCCCGCCGTTCTTCCCGACCACCCCGAACATCACCATCAGCCTGCCGCGGACTCGCGACGAGCTCGAGAAGCGGTGGGCGGGGGTACAGGCTCACAACCGCTGGCAGGTCGACTTCTGTTCGCTGGCCCCGGAGCGTCGCCGCGGGTTGATTCAAATCTTTCCCAACGACGTCGAGCTTGCGATGGACGAGATCCGTTGGGGCGTCGAGCAGAACTGCTTCGGCGGCGTGCTTGTCCCACCGGTCTCGCCCGGCGATCCCAACGTCGCACCGCTCTTCCACACTCGTTACGAACCGCTTTGGGCGCTGTGCGCGGATCTGGACCTGACCGTCGTGCAGCACGCGGGCGCCGGCAGCCCCGAGATGCCGATGGACCAGCCGGCGTCCAACGCGGTGTTGATCACCGAGATGGCGATGTGGGCCAACCGCACGCTGGGACACCTGATCCTGGCCGGGGTGTTCGAGCGCTACCCGACGCTGCGGTTTGCGCCCACCGAGCAGGGCACGCTGTGGGTGCCGGCACAACTCGGCATGCTCGATGCCATGGTGCCCACCATGAAATCCGAGGCCCACAACCGCACCTACGGGATGTTCGGCGGGACGTCGGTCGACGCTCTGACGCTGACGCCGAGCGAATACGCACAGCGAAACTGCTATCTGGCCAGCGAATTGGCGCCGTTCGACTCGAGCATGATCGATTTCATGGGTCCCGAGCACATCATGTGGGGCAGTGACTACCCGCACGAGGAAGGCTTCACGCCACACTCCAAGCTGGCCATCCGCTGGGCCCTGCACAACAGATCGGAAGATGACTGCCGAAAGATTCTGGGCGGCAATGCTGGTCGGCTGTACCGGTTCGACCTCGAAGCACTCACGCCGATCGCCGCCAAGATCGGGCCCACGGTCGACGAGGTGCACACGCCACTCGAGGACACCGGCTATCGCGCCCCGGCCGCATTCGGATACCGACCGTTCGAAGGCGGGCTGGCGCTGAAGCGACTGGCTCCGGCCCGCAATTAGTCGAAGCTGACAACAGTTCTTGTCGGCAGCCCGCGGCGTGGCCGCCGAATGTATCGAAGTGAAGATTTCCCGACCACCGGAAGCACCGCCACAAGTCGCCTGGCGACTGGTCCAGAATCTCCTCATTGAGGAGGCGGACGATGGTTGAAATTTCCAAATACGGCCCGTGGGCGGTGATCGCCGGAGGCTCGGAAGGGGTCGGCGCCGAGTTCGCGCGGCAATTGGCGGGTGACGGCTTCAACCTCATGCTGATCGCGCGCAAGCCGGGACCGCTCGAGGGCACCGCCCGGCAGTGCCGGGAGATTGGTGCCGAGGTCCGGACGTTGGCATTGGATCTGACTGATCCCGAATCCACTTCGCGGATCATCGCCGAGGCTGCGGACGTGGACGTCGGCCTGCTGGTGTACAACGCCGGCGCCAACACCTGCAGCGCACCGTTCCTGGATGCTGAGCTCGCCGATTTCCATCGGGTGATCGACCTCAACGTGATGCGGATGCTGGACCTGGTGCACTATTTCGGAAGGCCTATGCGATCGCGCCGCCGCGGCGGCATCCTGCTGGTCGGTTCCATGGCAGGGACGCATGGATCGGTGTGTCAGTCGGTGTACACCGGGGTCAAGGCGTTCGGTCGGTTGTTCGCCGAGAGCCTGTGGATCGAGTTGCGCGACTACGGCATCGACGTTCTGGAGCTCGTGCTCGGCGTGACCCGAACCCCGGCCATAGAACGGGTTGGGCTGAACTTCGACGTGCCGGGTCTGACCGTTTCCGAACCGGCCGACGTGGCACGCGAAGGATTAGCGAACCTGGCAAACGGCCCGGTCTTCATCGCCGGCGGCAATGCCGAAGCGATACACCAGGGCAGCGGGCCCGATCGTGCGGCGATCGTGCTGGGCGCACACAAGGTTGTTCAGGAACTGATTGGTCGGACATAGATGCGGCTCGGCCTAGCCACCCCTGTGGTGACCGCGGTGCCCGGTTTCGCAGCAGACTGGGAAGCCACGGCGACCGTGGACGACATCGTCGGTATCGCCGCGGCCGCCGACGCGCTCGGGTTCGACTACCTCACCTGCTCAGAGCATGTCGCGGTGCCGTTGGCTGAGTGCGACACGCGCGGCGATGTGTACTGGGATCCGTTGGCGACGTTGGGGTTTCTCGCGGCCCGAACCACCCGGATACGGTTGGCGACATCTGTGGTGGTCCTCGGCTACCATCACCCGCTCGCGATTGCCAAGCGTTACGGGACCCTGGACCGCATCAGCGGCGGTCGGTTAATTCTGGGAGTCGGAGTGGGCTCCCTGGCGGCCGAATTCGAATTGCTCGGCGCATCATTCGCCGACCGGGGCGAGCGGGCGGATGACGCGCTGCGCGCCCTGCGGTGTTCAATGTCCACACGCGAGCCCGCCTACGTCGGCAAGCACTTTGCCTATTCGGGAATGTCCTTGCGGCCCTTCGCGCTTCAGCGGCACGTCCCGATATGGGTCGGCGGCAGGACCAAACGGTCGTTACGACGGGCGGTGGAATTGGCCGACGGGTGGATGCCGTTCGGGCTCGGCGCCAGCGAGGTCGGCGAAATGCTGGCCGGCGTTGCGCTTCCGGAGGGATTCGACATCGTGCTCGGCACCAATGGAGCCCTGGATCCCACCGATGAACCCGGCCGCGTGCACGACCATCTGCGCAAGCTCTGCGACGTCGGAGCCACGGCCGTGACATGCTCGGTGCGCGCGCATTCGGCGACCCACTACGCCGAACAATTGTCCGCTCTTTACGAGCTAGCGAAAAATCATGGAAGGAGCTGAGCCATGACCAACATCGAGGACATCGCGGCGCGGCTGCGACGTCTTGAGGACGAACACGACATCGCCCAATTGATCGCGTCGTACGGCCCGGCGGCGGATGCAGCGAATGCCGATGCCGCGGCGGCGCTCTGGGCCGAGGACGGTACCTATGACGTTGAGGCGTGGAGCATGCAAAGCCGGGCCGATGTCCGCGCGATGGTGAGTTCGACATCCCACCAAGATTTGGTGGCCAACGGATGCTGTCACTTCATCGGGCCGAGTGTCGTGACAGTAGCCGAGGATAAGGCGGTGGCGGTCTGCGAATCACTTGTGTTACTACGGGATGACGGCGCTTACCGCGTATGGCGCGCCACGGCAAATCATTTCGAGCTGCGGCGGGTCGATGGCCAGTGGCGGATCAGCAAACGTGTCAGTCGCGTCCTGGATGGTCAACCCGGCGCGCACGCATTGCTGAGCAGCGGGCTCGAGGGTGTCTCGGCGCCGGCTCTGGACGTGGCCGCGCAGTGAGAGATTGTCCGCTGGTCTTCTTTTCGTTTGTCGCCTTGGATGCTCATCGCGTGCCGTCGCGCGGATAGATGAACACCCCTTCGGCCCGTACGGTAATGCCCGCCGCATCGGCGATGTGGCCGATCGCGAACGTCTTCGTACCTTTCACCCGATCGATATGCGCCTCTGCCCGCAGGGCACCAAGCGGGGTGCCTCGCAGGAAGCGGACACAGAGGGTGCCGGTGACGGCGGGCATTGCGGGTTTGTGGGCGGTCGCGGCGAGCACGTGGTCGAGGATCAGGGCGCAGACTCCGCCGTGCACGTGTCCCGCCGGACCTTCGTAGGGCGCACCGAGCGTGAGGTCGGCCCATACCTGACCGTCGGTTCCGTGCTGGACGACCAGAGGAGGGGCGATGGGATTACGCAAACCGATCAGGACGTTGCCCCACGCCATTGGCTGGCCGTCCCGGCTTTTCCGGATGCCGAACGATCCCGGTGATACTGACGTGCTCAGATCGTCGGCGGCGCTGTCGATCTTGGCCTTAGCCGTGGCGACCGTCGCGGCGTCGGCTTCGGTTCGGATGCTCAAGTCGATGAGTCGGCGCAGCGAATCGGTCAGCGGCCCGTAGACCGACTTCAGCTGCGCGAGTTCGCTTTCGGCTGTCATGGGAGGGTGAAACTCGGGATGTTGACGACGGTCATCTGCAGGCTCCTCTAATCAGTTCGACGCGGCGTCATGTGCGGCGATGTAGCCGTACACCAGTCCCTGCGCGATCGTCGCGCCCGCACCCGGATAAGTGTTCCCGAACGCGTTGGCCGCAGTGTTGCCGATCGCGTACAGGCCTTCGATCGCGCTGCCGTCTTCGCGCAGCACCCGAGCGCGGTCATCGGCGCGCAGACCGCCGCAGGTGCCGAGGTCACTCAGCGCCATCTTCACCGCATAGAACGGGCCCCTGTCGAGGGCGCGGAGGTTGGGGTTGGGGCCGATGGTGGGGTCGCCGTAGTAGCGGTCGTAGGCGCTGTCACCGCGGTGGAAGTCGGCGTCGTCTCCGGTCCGCGACATCTCGCTGAACCGCGTCATGGTCGCACTGAAATGTGTTCTGGGAACGCCGATCATGTCGGCAAGTTCGGTCAGGTCATTCGAGCGATGGGCGATCCCGGCTTCGTACCACGACTGCGGGATCGGCATGCGCGGAAACAGTGCACCGCCGAAGACGTAGCTGTTGCGGTACTGCTGGTCGAAGACGATCCACATGGACTCCACCGGATTGCCCGAGTGTTCTCGCTCCAGCAGGCGCTGTCCGAACGACATGTAATCGGTTGCCTCGTTGATGAATCGGGTGCCGTTCTGGTCGATGATCAGCGAACCAGGCAGTGATCGTTCGGCCAGCATCACCGACGGTGCGCCTCCGGGTAGCGGCGCCACGGCCGGAAACCACCATGCCTGGTCCATCAGATCGGTTGCGGCGCCGACATCTTGAGCGGCGTGGATCGCGTCACCGGTGTTGGTCTCGGCGCCCAGGCTAAGGTGTTCGCCAAGGGATTCGGACTGAAACTTCCGCCGCATGGCCATGTTGTGATCGAACCCGCCCGCCGCCAACACCACGCCGCGCCGCGCGGTGACGGTGACCTCACGTCCGTCATGGCCTAAGACTGCGCCGGTGACCCGTCCGTCGGCAGTGCTCAGCCGCTGTAGCTCGGTGTCCGTCCAAATCGGAATCCCCGCCCGCACCACACCGGCGAACAGTCCCGCGGCCAGCGCCTGCCCGCCTGCAACATAGCGTCGGCCTATCAGGAGACCGCCCACTCCTTGCGCGAGGCGCTTGGCGATGGTCGGTACGCCCTTGCGCGGAATGCGGGCCATCAGGTTCATCCACCGATAGTCGGCGGTGGTGGTCGGCATCGGGACGTTGGCCTCCATGACGCCGGGCCGCAGCCGGGTCCGGTATTCCCGCAGGATCGCCGTGTTCAGCGGGCGGCACTCACACGTGCGGCCGCCGGCTGTACCACCCGGCTCCTCCGGGTGGTAATCGGAATAGTCCTTGGCCCAACTCAGGCGAATCGGGGTGGTGCGCAGCAGCATGTTGACCGTAGAGGTCACGTTGCGCAGATAGGCGGCGGATCGGTCGGCCGGCGCGGTGCCGGCAACCACGGACTGCAGGTAGGTTTCGGCACGTTGCATGGTGTCTCCGGCACCCTTATCCGCGAGGATCGGGCTCGCCGGCAGCCACAGCGCGCCGCCGGAGCGCGCCGTCGAGCCGCCGACATACGACGACTTCTCCACGATCAATACGTTCAATCCGCGCTCGTGGGCAGCCAGCGCTGCTGCCATACCCGTGCCCGAGCCCACGACCAGGAGGTCGACCACCTTGTCTCGCACCGGCAGACGGGCAGGGATCGTGGCTGAGAGCGCAGTCGTCACAGACACGAGGTTAAGCCGCCACTTTGGCATTGTGATTGCTTTCTCCCTGCCAGCGGGACGGTCCGTGCCATGGGTGGGCGCGCGGTTGTACAAAAACGACATGACGTTGGAGTTGAAAACCGACGAGGTTCGCCAGATCGAAGCGGCGGTGGCCCCGTCCCGATTCGCGCGCGGCTGGCACTGTTTGGGCCTGACCAAGGACTTTGGCGACGGCAAACCCCATGCCGTCCACGCGTTCGGTCAGAAGCTGGTGGTCTTCCGCAGCGGCGACGGCAAGATCAACGCGCTCGACGGGCATTGCCGGCACATGGGCGGGGACCTCACGCAGGGCCAAGTGAAGGGCGATGAGATCGCCTGCCCGTTTCACGATTGGCGCTGGGGCGGCGACGGCCGGTGCAAACGGGTGCCGTACAGCAAGCGGGTGCCCAAGCTGGCCCGCACCGCGAAGTGGACCACCCTCGAGCAAGACGGAATGTTGTTCGTGTGGAACGATCCGGAAGGCAATCCGCCGCCGGCGGAGCTCATCATTCCGCGGATCGAAGGCGCAGGCAGCCGGGAATGGACTGACTGGCATTGGTACACCACGGTCGTCAACACGAACTGCCGCGAAATCATCGACAACGTCGTCGACATGGCGCACTTCTTCTACATCCACGGATCAATGCCGACATATTTCAAAAATATCTTCGAAGGGCAGATCGCAACCCAATATATGAATAGCGGCCCGCGCGGTGACATACCCGACCCCGAAGGTCAGCCTCAGATGCTGGGCACTACCTCGGCCGCGTCATACTTCGGGCCATCGTTCATGATCGATGATCTGACCTATCACTTCGAGCATGAGGATCAAAGGACGGTTCTGCTGAACTGCCATTACCCGATTGATGCGAATTCGTTTGTGCTGCAATATGGGATCATCGTCAAAAAGTCTGAGCATTTGCCGGAGGAAGCGGCAATGCAGACTGCCATCGCACTAGGTGACTGGGTGCAAGTCGGTTTCGAGCAGGATGTCGCGATCTGGAAAACCAAGGCGCGCATCGATAACCCGCTGTTGTGTGAAGAGGATGGCCCGGTGTATCAACTACGGCGTTGGTATCAGCAGTTCTACGTCGATGTCGCGGACGTGACGGCCGACATGGTGGACAGGTTCGAGTATGAGATCGATGTCACCAGACCCCGCGAGGCCTGGCAGCAACAGGTCGAGGAGAACATCAAGAAAAGCGAAGCCGCACGAATCGGACAAACCTCGCCGGCATGACCGATTGCAGCGACAACCGTTTGCAAGACGCGCCGTTGCTGCCGGTGAGTTGCCGCCGCTGCGGGGCGCAGGTGCTGGCTCGCAAGAGCAGTTGGCAGCAGACCAGTATTCAATGGACCGCTGAAGCGACAGCGATGTGTCCGCAGCGGCAACAGACCGCGGCGCTCACGCAACACTCCCCGGGCATATTCCTGGCATGTTCTGACCTACGCGACTCGATCGACGGAGCCGTCGAACGGGGCGCACTTCCGATCATCGACGAATTGATCCGCTGACTGCGGTTCACATGTGCGTGCCGCCGTCGATGCGCAGCTCCGTGCCCGTGATGAAATAGGCGTCGGCCGAGCCGAGCATCGCCACAGCAGAAGCGACCGCATCCGGTGGGGCGAATTGTGCGCCGCCTTCCAGCGGGAGCATGGGCTGCGCCTTGACGAACAGCGAATAGTCGGCGTCGGCCGGCAGGCCTGCACCGACGCTTTGCTTGGATTGCCCAGTGCCGTCGGTCATTCCGGACGAGATCGACCCAGGCTGCACGCAGTTGAACCGGATGCCCTCCTTGGCGAACTCCAGTGCCAGCGCGTGGGTCATCGACAGGATGCCGCCTTTTGAAGCGGCGTAGCCACACATGTAGGGGTGGGCGAACTGGGCGGACGTCGACGTAAAGTTCACCACCGCAGGTCGGTTGCCGTTGCGCAATTCGCGGATTGCTTCGCGCGTGACCAGGAACGTGCTGACGAGGTTGACCCGGAGCATCTGTTCGAAGTCGTCTGTCGTGGTGTCCTCAAAGTGAGCCGATCGTAGGATTCCTGCAGCGTTGACCAGGGTATCTAGGCCGCCAAGCGCCGTAACCGCTGGGCGACACCGGTCTTCACGGAGTCCTCGTCGGCGACATCCATGATCAGCGTGCTGAGCCGCTCGACGTGCGGCTCAGCCTTGGCGATGGTGTCTTTCAAGCCTGCTTGACTGATGTCGGCGGCGACCACGTGACCGCCTTCGGAGAGGATGCGCAGAACGGTCGCCTGGCCGATGCCGGAACCACCCCCGGTGATTATCACGCGACGGTTGGCATAACGCTGGAGGATGCTCACAGAGGTCACGCCAGCTGGAAGGCGCTGATCGGCGCCTCTTGCGGATAATTCGACGGGCCACCCAGATCATAGGCCGCGTTGAGGGTGCGGATAAATTCCGGGTCGTGCAGCGGGTCGTCCGGCATGGCAAGTTTTATGCCCTGAGCATTGACGTCCCTGACCATGGTGTCGATCGCCTGCTCGATGGTCAGGTCAGCCGAACCTTCCATGTTCTTCTTCAGTTCGTCATAGTCGGAGAACACCTCTGCCGACCAGTGCACCAAGAATCGCAACTCGTCGGTGTGGTGCCGCGCGATCGACTCGTCGCCGTTCTTCAGCAGCCAGTGGTCGCGGTCGTCGGGATCGCCGGTGAACACGGTGTCGAACGCCAAGCCGGCCGGAATCTGTTGATTTAGTGGGCCATTGGCTTCGCCGCGGTGCACCATCATCTCGTTCTGCACGACGACTCCACGGTTGTTGATCGGCGGCAGCACACGGCTGGGTGCTCGCAGCGGACCCTCGGGCCAATAGGTGAATCCACTTCCGCTGTCGAGTGAAAACCAGGTGATTACTTGCGCCATCTTGATCAGGTAGTCCTGGAACAGGCCCGACTTGCCCATCACGCTGGTGAGCCAGGTCGGTGCATTCTCGTACCGCACGCCACGAAAGCTCGGTGAGTCCAGATGTCCCGGATCGCGATTCGCGCACGGCCCGTTGATGTTGAACAGCATCAGCTGCGGCTTGGCGTATTGCGCGTTCCAATAGCTTTTCGCCATTTCCAGGAACTGCGCGTTGTAGAAGCAGTCATGCAGTTGCGGGTAGAGCACCGCGCCGTAGTTGGCCAGGTAGCCGCGGAAAGTCGGCGTCAGAAACAGGTCCAGGGAGGGCTCGAAGCCCTCGGGAAATACGCCGCTCATGGTTGCGATCAGTTCCTCGGCCGACGCGAAGTGTTGCGCAATGATCAACTTCCACGGGCCCTCGGTGCGCACGACGTCGAGCAGGCGCTCGCGTTGGTCGTCGGTGTAAACGTTTTCGATCTCGCGGGGCGGTGCTGCCGGCCGCAACACGTCGGAAAGCTCCCTCCGGCGCTCGTCGGTGAGCATCAGCTGTCTCCTTCTGCCAATTCTGCGTTGGCGTGATTGTGGGTGACGTCACCGCGTTGCGGCGCCGTCATGTCCGGTGATCGGGACGTCGAATCGGACCGGGTGCGCGAACTTCGCCCGCAGCAGCGCGCCGATCTCGGCGATGGCCAACCGCCCGCGCGCGGTCGCGTCACAGCGCATCAGAAAGCCGTGGTACATGCCGGGATAGCGGGTGGTGGTGGTCTGCACGCCGGCATCTCGCAGCCGTGCCGCGTACCGCTCGCCCCAGTCCCGAATCGGATCGCATCCCGCGGTCACCATGATCGCCGGCGGTAGGCCGGACAGGTCGGATGCGTAAGCGGGAACGAGGTATGGATCCCGGGGTGGGCCGGCGTTGCCGTCAGCGAGGGCGTGCATGAAGTCGATGTCGTCGCGGACGAGCAGCGGGGCAGCGGGAAGCGCGATGATCGACGGTGCGGTCATGTCACGATCCAGGCCCGGATACAGCAGCACCTGCGCACAGATCGCCGGGCCGGAACGGTCACGTGCGGCCAGCGCAACCGCGGCCGCCAGCGACCCGCCTGCGCTGTCGCCGACTACCGCGATGCGGCCGGCATCGAGGCCAAGGTTGTCTGCGTTTCGCGATACCCACTCGGTGGCGGCGTAGGCATCGTCGAATTGCGCGGGCGGCGGCGATTCCGGGGCCAACCGATAGTCGACGGCCACGACGGTGGCACCCGACGCCGATGCAAGCTCGCGGGCCAGCGGTTCAAAAGAATGGTTGGAGCCCATGACGAGTCCGCCGCCATGAAAGTAGACCAGCGCGGGCTGACCGGAACCGCCTGTAGGACGGTAGATCCGGACGGAAATCGATCCGGCGGGGCCGGGTATTGCGGCATCGCCGATGCTTGCCATCGCGGGCATTTCATCGGGCAGCGGCGCGGATTCGACTGCGGCGCGCACGGCAGCCAAGCCGCGCTCGCGCATCGGCGGTATCGCTCCGAACGCCGCCACCCGCGCGGCGGCGTCGGGATCGAGTCGCGGTGTCATCTCAGCGCCGGACGGCGTTGTGCAGCAAGCACATTCGCGCGGTCTGCCATGGCTGACGCGACGGACTGCTGGGTGAGCAGATAGAAGCGGCCCGCCGCGGCCTGCTCGAACACCGTCTCGGCGGCCGCCAGCGGATCCATGGCCGTGGCCTTGATGTCCAGCATCGCGGAGCGCTGCGCCTCAGCGGCAGCGACATCACCGGCGTTCGAGTCGACGCCGCCCGCCGACTCGAAGATGTTGGACACCACCGCGCCGGGAAGCACCGCCTGCACGTGGATGTGGTGGTCGTGACCCGCCGATTGAACATCCAGGTGCAGGCATTCCGTCAGCGCGAGCACGGCGTGTTTGCTCATGATGTAGGGCGCCTGCAGCGGGATTGCGCGTACTGCACCGACCGATGCCAGGTTCCACACCCAGGCCTGCTCGTCGGTGGCCATCATCTTCGGGAGGAACGCGCGCACCCCGAAGAAGACTCCGCTGATGTTGATGTCGACGACGCGCCGCCAGTTGGGTACCGGTGTGTCCCACAGGTAGCCGAACTGTTCGACGCCGGCGTTGTTCACCAACAGACGTACCGGTCCGACTTCGCGGTAGACGCGGTCGGCGAGTTCTCCGACGGCGTCCGGGTCGGTAACGTCGCACTCGATGTCCAGCGCGCGGCCGCCCGCTGCGCAGAGTTCGCCGCGCAGCGCGGCGATGGCGACGGCGTCGATGTCGGCCAGGACCACGGTCATGCCCAGGCCGCTCGCATATCGTGCCAGTCCGGCGCCGATCCCGGCGCCGGCACCTGTGATGACGGCGACGCCGCCAGAGAATGTTTCGCGTGCGCTCACGAACCTGTGGCGCTGTCGGCGGCCAACTCCGATAGCAGGACGGAGTTTGTGGCATCGAGCACGACGTCCATCTCGGTGAACACCAGCCCGGTGGGTTCGCGCCGGACGCCGACGTTGACGACGCCGCTGGACACGGTGAAGGGTACGAAGTTGGCGATTTGGTTGACGAGGATATAGAAACGCGCGCGGGTGACGTCACCTTCGGTTCCGGTGCGGTGCACGTTGGTGGCGTGGTGGCGCAACGGGTATGGGCTCTGCTTGCGATGATCGGACAGCCATTCCATCACCGCGTCGCGTCCGTGCAGTTCCGGTGACATCAAGTCCTCGAACGGGCTGGCTCCGGAATCGCTGCGCGTCAGGTAACGCACGTCCTCGGCGTAGCTGGCCGCCAGCTCGTCGTAGTGCGCTTCGTCGTAGTGGTACCAGAAGCCGGCGATGAACTCTTGTAGCTCTGGCAACGCGATGTCGTGGCTCATGGAGCGAGTCAACCTCGGTGCGGCCCCGATAGGACCGTGGATGCCCGGTGAGTGGAACGGCGATCAGGTTGACGCAAGGGGTGACAGCGCGCCGACGATCACCTCGATGCCGGTGCGCAAAGCCCATCTCAAGTGGTCGAAGTCACCGTCCTCCACCCAGTAAACGTAGGCTTGCCTGCAGGTTTGGATCACCAGGTGAGCCGGCAGCTCGCGGCGGAACGGGTCGGCGCCGAGGTCGTAACGGGCGGCGAGAAAGTCTGAGATGGGGGCAGCGAGCCCTTCCCCCCAATCAAGCCAGCGCAGTCGATACTGCGGAGCTCGAAGCATCAGCTCTAAGAACCTTCGGTCGATCTCGACTTGTCCGCGCCGGGGTACCTCAGTGGCAAACGCCTCGACCAAGGTGTAAACGGTGTCGCTGTCGGGCGGGGCTTGTTGGAGCGATTGGACGCTCAGCCTGCCGAATTCGCGAAACAACGGCATGACAACGTCCTCTTTGACCGGAAAGTGTCGGTGGAACGTGCGGGGCGCAATGCCTACCGCCTCGCAGATGCGCTCGACGGTTGCCGAGGTCGAAGCTTCGGCAAGGAAGATGTCGCGCGCAGCCATAGCGATGTCCAACCGGAACTGCTCAGCGCGCCGTTCGCTCAGTGTGGGCCGGCCTTGCGCAGTCACGTCACGCTCCTTTGCTGCTGTCTGTCCCACTCAGTGGAAATGCCGCGTGATGCTCGAGGGCCCCCGTGCCTAGCATCGCTGTCAGATTATGACAGATTGTGCAGAATCTGACAGCCTCGCTGCCGAGGAAGGAACTGAAATGGCCACTGAAGAAGCCGACTTGAGCTACGACGACTACACACACGACTTCATGGGCAAAGTCGGTAACATCCAGGACTTCTCGCGCGACTTCCTGCTGGGACTGGCGCGTGTGTTCGAGGACACCTTGAACTTCGTTCCCTACGCGCACGTAACCACCTACGCCGACAAGGTCGGCATCAACACCGCGATGGACGTTGCCGCCGAGGTGTCACGCGCGGTCATGCGCCAGGTGATGCCGATGGGCCGCTTCATCGCGCCGCCCGGGTGGGATTGGAAAAACGCTCAGTACCAAGCGATTCCGTTTGACCTACACACCGACGACCTCACCAAACCAGCTCTGATGCGGCTGATCAAAACGTACTGGGATCAATACCTCAAGGGACACAACTACTTCATCGACCAGTGGACCAAGATCATCCCCGAAGACGAGGTGTGGCTTGGGTTGCCGGACATGTACCAGCTCATCATCGACTATGAATACCCGAAGCTGGCCAAGGTGCTCAAGATCGAACCCGTGCACGTCGTCGACTTCCTCAAGCTGGCGTGTCTCAGTATCGACGGCACCCTCGGCTACGGCGGCGAATACATCGTGCACAACCCGGATCACGTTGTGCTCAACATGCGCCGATGCGAAGTACTGCAGAAATACACCGACGAAGGCCTTTATCCGCCGGCGCGAGCCTGGATGAATTGCACGTTCGAACAGCGGATCTCCGCGCCGTTCTTTCCCGGCTGCAAGCTCGACATCAACCTGCCGCCAAAGGATTTCAAGTTCGCCCAAGGCGAGCCCTTCTGCGTGTGGACGTACACCCGGGGCGAGGAAAATCATCAGGCAGCCGCGGCCGCGCCGGATCCCCGTGCCAGCGCCATGAAGAAGATCCCCATCCTCCCGGTGTGAAGGGGATCGGTCACCTCATCGCTGATTCGACAGCTGTTGGTTGAGGCTGAAGCGTTCGCGCAGTTCGCGTTTGAGCAGTTTTCCGCTGGGGTTCTTCGGCAGTGCATCGACGAAGAAGATGCATTTCGGTGTCTTGAAGCCGGCCAGGTGCTCCCGGCAGTGGATCACCAGATCGTCCTCGGTCAGGGTGACTCCATCGCGGGGGACCACCGCGGCCACCACAGCTTCCACCCAGACCGGGTGCGCCACGCCGAATACCGCGACTTCCTGGACACCGCTGTGCCGGTACAGAACTTCCTCGACTTCGCGGCTGGCCACGTTCTCGCCACCGGTTTTGATCATGTCTTTCTTGCGGTCGACCACGTGCAGCAGGCCGTGTTCGTCGAAGTAGCCGAGATCGCCGGAATGGAACCAGCCGGCACGGAAGGCCTCGGCGGTGCGTTCAGGATCGTCGAGGTAGCCCAGCATCAAATGCGGGCTGCGGTGCGCGATCTCGCCGACGACACCAGTGGCCACCGGGATGTCGTTCTCGTCGAGAATTGTCGTTTCGACATTGATCACGGGGCGACCGGCTGCACCGGCGTGGGCGTCCTGCTCAGCCGGGCCGAGGGCTGATGCCAGTGGCGCTATTTCGGTCTGGCCATAGAAGTTCCACAAACTCAGATTGGGTAGCCGGGAGCGGATCTCGCTGAGGATCTCGATGGGCATTGCCGAGGCGCCGTAGTATCCCTTCCGCAGGCTGGACAAGTCCACCTCGCCAAAGACCGGGCAACGCAGCAGGCTGATCCATACCGTCGGCGGCGCAAAGTAATTGGTCACGCCGTAGCGTGCGATGGTGCGCAGCACCAGTTCAGGGTCCGGACGCGGGAGGATGATGCTGGTCGCGCCGAGATAGATGTCTGTGGCCAGAAAGTTGTCGAGCTGCGCGCAGTGGTAAAGCGGCAGCGAGTGGATCTCGATGTCGTCACCGGTCATCGACCCGGCGACGACGGTGCTGACATATTGCCACATCAGGCCGCGGCTGGAGTGCATGGCCGCCTTGGGCCGGGACTCGGTGCCGCTGGTGTACATCAGCCGCACGAGCCGGTCGTCGTCGATGGGCGGGTTGGGGGCCGCGGCGGTGGTCGTCAACCACGCCGCGAAATCTGCCCAGCCCGCCGGAGCGGTTGCCCCTACCGGCAGGACCCCGACTTTTGTTGTGACTGAGCCGTCCATCCGCATCGCTTGTTCGGCCGTCGCGATCAGCTCCGCTTCGACGACGAATCCGCGGACTCGGCTGTGGCCGAGAATGTAGCCGATCTCCTCAGCGGTGAGCATGAAGTTGATCGGCACCAGAACCACCGCGGCGCGGGCCGTCGCGAACGCCAGCACGGCGTACTGCCAGCAGTTGTGCGCCAGCAGCGCGATGCGATCGCCGGGTGCAAAGCCGTTGTCGTGCAACGCCGCCGCCGCTCTGTCGACCAGATCATCGAACTCGGCGAAGGTCAAGACCGTGTTTCCGTCAATGATCGCGGTCTTGTCCGGCTGGCGGCGGGCCGACCTGCGCGGAATATCGCCGAGTGAATGACTCCGAGCTTGGGCGATCACGGTGCCCAGCCGTTCGTCGAAGCGCACCCGGTCCATGTGTTGGAGGGTAGGCGAGGGGTGCCGCCGCGGGCCTACTCGTGTCCCGCTCAGTAGAAAGGTGGCCGCACGACACTCCCGGCCGACTCGATACTCGACGGTATGACCGCCGCCGCCAGGGAATCGACGTCGCCCACCGGTCCCGCCGCTCCTGACCCCGGCGAACTGCGGGACAACTTGCGCCAGGCTGACCCGGGCGTGCTGGTGGCGGTGCTGGCTCAGCTGACCGGCGACCCGTCGGTGATCGACGCGTACGCGCCCAGAATCTCGCACGTTCCCGACCCGCCCGAGCGGGCCGGCGTCACCGACCCCGATACCGCCGACGCACTGGTGAACGCCCTCATCGAGGCGCTGGAACAGCCCCGGCGCGCCGACCCGGTGGCCGCCGTCGACCGGGATTTGTTCGCCCGGCTGCTGCCGGTCGCACTGGGCTCGGAGGTCGACGACGAGCAGGTGGACCTGCTGCTCGAGCAGGGCGGCTTTCACCGCTCACAGCCGACGTTGCCGCGCACGGTGCCGATCCCGGACACCGTGAACGTCGCCATCGTCGGCGCGGGCATCGCGGGGATGAGCGTCGCGCTGGCGGCCGCAGCGGAGGGCGTGTCCTACGAGATCTTCGACCGTAACGAGGAAGTCGGGGGCACCTGGCTGACCACCACCTATCCGGGCATCGGCGTCGACACGCCGTCGGCGTACTACTCGCTGTCTTGGGAGGTCAACCCCGAGTGGACCAGCTACTACCCGCAGGGTGCGGAGTACCAACGCTATCTGGTGGCTCTGGCCGACAAGTACAAGCTGCGCGAGCGGACCCGGTTCGGCACCGAGGTCGACGCGTTGTGGTGGGACGCCGAGCGCAACCAGTGGCAGATCCATTCCGTCAATGCCGACGGCCGTCGCGACGTCAGCTACGCCAGCGTCGTGGTCACCGCGGCCGGCTACCTCAACCGTCCGCGCTGGCCCGATGTCAAGGGCCGGGAGGCATTCGCGGGCACCAGCATTCACTCGGCTCAGTGGGATTCATCGCTGGATCTCACCGGCAAGAGGGTGGCGATCATCGGGGCCGGCTGCACGGCGGTGCAGATCGTCGACGCATGCGTCGACCAGGTCGACCATTTGACGGTTTTCCAGCGTCAGCCGCACTGGGTGGCACCGCGCAAGCGGCCCACCGACGAGGTCCCCGCGCACAGGCGCTACCTTGGGCGCCACCTGCCGTACTACGCGAATTGGAACCGGCTGAAATCCTATTGGGGCACCGCGGACAACAACTATCCGGTCATCCTGCAGGATCCGGAGTGGGCCAAGGACCACCTGTCCATCTCTGCGGCCAACGACGTGCTGCTGCAGATGTGTCTGGAGTACATCGAGCAGACTTTCGGCAAGGACGCGGAGCTGGCCAAGAAGGTCACGCCGGACTTCGCGCCCTACGGCAAACGGATCATTCGCGATCCGGGCGGTTACTACGCGGCGTTGACCCGCGATCACGTCGACGTCGAGGCCAGTGAGCCTGCCGAGGTCAACGCGAAAGGCATTGTCACACAGGACGGTCGGCAGATCGATCTCGACGTGATCATCTACGCCACCGGCTACTACCTGGACTTCCTGTCCACCATCGACATCCGCGGCCGTGACGGCAAGAAGCTGGCCGAGGAGTGGGGCGACAGCCCGCGCGCCTACCGCGGCGGCACCGTGCCAGGCTTCCCCAACCTGTTCACCATGTCCGCGCCGAACTACAGTCCCGGTCACGGTGCGGGCGCGAACTTCTCGATGGAAGTGCTGGCGCACTACATCATCGAATGCCTGCAGTTGATGGCGCTGCGCGGCGCCACCACAATGGAAGTCACTCAACAGGCCTACGACGAGTATGTTGCGGCGATCGACGAGGCGATGAGCGGCACCGTGTGGTGCCATACGCCGAATGCACACACCTACTACCGGTCGGGATCGGGCCGGGTGGTGGTGGCCACGCCGTATCGACTGGTCGACGTCTGGCATCAGCATCGCGCGCCGATCGAAGACGATTTCACCTTACGATGAGCCAATTGCTCGCCGGTAAAACGGCTTTGGTCACCGGCAGCAGCCGCGGCATTGGCCGCGCAATCGCTCAGCGCCTGGCGGCCGAGGGTGCGACCGTCGCGGTCACGGCGCGCGCCTTCCAGCCGTCGCAGTCGAACCGGGCCGGGATCACTTCGGCGATACCGGGGACCATCGACGAGACCATCGCCCTGATCGAAGGGGCTGGTGGATCGGCGTTCGGGCTGACCGCCGACCTCGAAGACGGCGCCGCACGTGACAGTCTGGTCGACGCGGTGCTAAACCGGACCGGACGCATCGACATCCTGGTCAATAACGCCGGTTTCGCCGACTACTCGGTAATCGAGGACATGTCGCTGGAAACCTTTGACCGAACCATAGAGCATTACCTACGGACGCCGTTTGTGTTGACCAAAGCTGCTGTACCGCATATGCGTAAACAAGGCGGTGGGTGGATCGTCAACATCGGGTCGGTCACCGGTGTGGCCCCGGTGCGGCCATACCGTGACTACAACAAAACCTCCGGCGACGTCGTCTATGCGTCGTGCAAGGCGGCCCTGCACCGCTTCACCCAGGGCGTGGCTGCCGAGTTGCTCGACGCCAACATCGCCGTGAACTGCGTCGGCCCGTCGACGGCCGTTCGCACACCCGGTGCCGCACAGTTGATCCCGGAGACATTCTTCACCGAGCCGGTCGAGTATCTCGCCGAGACCGTGCTCGCAATGTCTTATCTGCCGGCCGCGCAGCGTACCGGCCTGGTGGCCTTCAGCCTGCACTACCCCTGGTCGCAACACCTACCGGTGCACAGCCTCGATGGGAAGTCCGAGCTGCCGCCGCTGGAGCCACCAGCGTCCGCCAACCCCAATGTCCTGCCTGCCGGCCTATAGCATCGACGTCTTCAACAGCTAGTCGGGCAAGGCAGCGTCGCATCGACAGAAGCTGTGGCACACCCGATCCCGCACGATCACTTCTGGACATTCCGGATCGAACCATCGGTCCACCACCGCCCAGTGGAACGGATGCATCAGGTAGGGGCCCATCAGTCCGTCGAGATCGCAGAACTCCTGCTCGAATACGTGCGTCCATTGCGACGTCCCGATCGCATCGTCGACACGGCTCAGCTGCCACGCTGTGATGGCCGGTATGTAGTGGGGCATCGAGGACAGCTCGTCTTCGAAACGTCCGCGGGTGATGGCGTCGGCGTCTGGTAGGACCCGCAACAACAGGGCGCGATAGACGGTGCCCGCGCCTGCGTCGCTGCGTGCCGGAACGCCGGGGTAAGTCGCTCCATTGATGCGGGTAATCGCTGGATCCATCAGCGTAGTAGCGAATTCATCTGCGGCCGAGAGCCATTGACTTCGTGAATTGAACCTCAAGTGGACCAGGACGTCGCCCCCGTTGCGCGACCCCGGCAGCGTCGGCTCGACGAGCCGGTGGTGTGCGTCGGTCGCTTCGGCTCCCGAACGTACGGCCGCCAGCACGCGATCCCGCTCTCCTTCGGCGATGTCGATGAGTCTGGTGACGCTATACATCGCAGAGGCCATCGACGTCGTCGGCGGCACCGGCGAAATGCCGGGACCGCTCGGTGACCAGTTCGCTGATCTGCGACCACCATTCGCCCAGTGCCGGGTCCGGCCGGCCCTTCCAGGTCATCTCCCACCAAGCCTGCGCGCTGGGCAGCGTCCAGCTGATAATGACGGTGTTGACGAGGTCTTCCGACCAGATCGGAGGACTGACGAGGACGTCGCGCAATGTCATACCGCGGGAACGCGCACCGGGCGCATATTCGGCGAGGTAGGTGTCGACGAATGTCCTGGCGCATCCGGGCTTCGTCACCACCCGGTCGATCACGAATACCTGACCGCCAGCCATGGCCCGACCGTAGCCGCTTGGCCGGACCTTGACGGGGTGTGTTCCCGGCCATCGGGAGAACCTCGTTGACCCCGACCTGGATGCGGGCGACGGTGGTCGGATGAGCGATCCGTTTAGCCCCGTTCAGCTCGGCCCCGTCACGTTGCGCAACAGGATCATCAAGGCCGCCACGTCCGAAGGGCGATCACCCAAGGGGCTGGTCACCGACGATCTGATTGCATTCCATCGGTCGTTCGCCGACGGAGGGGTCGGCATGACCACGGTCGCCTACTGCTGTGTATCGCCCGAGGGTGCCAGCGCACCCGGCCAGATCGTGATGAGTCCACAAGCTCTGCCGGGGTTGCGCAGGCTCACCGATAACGTTCATGAGGGCGGCGCCGCGATCTCCGCCCAGCTCGGCCACGCCGGGGTGGTGGCACCGAAGGCGCTGACCGGGGTAACGGCGGTCGCGCCGAGCCGGTTCATAAACCCCACGTCGTTCGCGTACTGCCGCGCCATCACCCGTGACGAGATCAGGACTGTCATCAATCAGTTCCGCACCGCGGCGCAGGTTGCGATCGATGGCGGATTTGACGCGGTCGAATTGCATTTCGGGCACCTGTACTTGCCGAGCTCCTTCATGAGCCCGCTCATCAACCGCCGCAAGGACCAATACGGCGGGTCCATCGACAACCGATCCCGCTTCGCACGTGAGATCGCCGAGCGTGTCCGCAACGTGGCGGACGGCCGGATCGCTGTCATCGCCAAGCTGGACATGGACGACGGACTGCCGGGCAGCATATGGATCGATGAGGCCTTGCGGACCGCGCAACTGCTCGACGCCGACGGCACGCTCGACGCGATCGAGCTGACCCAGGGCTCCTCGGTTTTCAAGCCGATGTACCTGTTCCGAGGCGACGTCCCGGTGCGGGAGTTCGCCCGCGTGATGCCAGCCGCCTTGCGGCCCACCGTCAGGTTGGCTGGAAAGCGAATAATGGGCAGCTACCCCTATACCGATCTCTACATGCTCGAAGCGGCACGGCAATTCGTACCGGTTGTGCGCAACACCAAGCTGATTCTGCTGGGCGGCATCACTAACCGCGAACATATCGAGACCGGGATGCGCGAGGGATTCGACTTCATGGCGATGGGCCGGGCGCTGCTGCGCGAGCCCGATCTGGTCAACAAGATGATCGTTGATCCCGCCACACGCAGCCGGTGCAACCATAACAACAAATGCATGGTCACTGTTTTCGGGCGCACGCACTGCGTACTCGATCCCGAACAGCGCTACGGCCCGGTGCTCGCGAAGGTCGCAGGCACTGCTGCGACTTCGGTTGCCGCGCGGCCGATCGATACCTGACCGGTTGAGGCGGGCCGTGGAAGGCACGTCCCGATGCAATCTCTCCGGTGATCGGCACAAACGTCGAATGCATCCCAGCCAGGGGATCGACCCTCCGTCGACTGGATTGGAATTGTTAGCGTGGCGGCCAATCATGTTGAGGGAGAAATGATGGACGCGTCAGATATCGATACGCCGGAGATCGCCAAATTCGATCCACTGTTGGTGGCACCCTCTCAGCGAAGCAGTTGAGCCAACTCCAGGCACGCCTGCCGCCGGGCTTGGTGCGCAATGTCGAGCATCGGCATCGTCATGAACCCGTGGATGCCGCCGTCGAAGGGGCATCGCACCGTGATCACACCCGCAGCTTCGAGTGCGTCGGCGTAGGCGTTGCCCTCGTCACGAAGTGGATCATGACCCGCGGTGACGATGACTGCGGGCGGCAGTCCGGCCAGGTTGGCTCGAAGCGGCGAGGCGTATGGGTCTTCCCGATCGGCAGGCGCCGGGACATACTGATCCCAGTACCATTGCAGCGCCGACTTCGGATTGTAGAAACCGTTGCCGAACAAGCGATAAGACTCGTTGTCGAAGTCGGCGGCGATCACCGGATAGATGAGCAACTGGCCCGCGATCGGGGGACCGCCGCGATCGCGCGACATCAACGCCGCGACGGCAGCCAGGTTTCCGCCCGCGCTGTCGCCGCCCACCACAACGCGCTGTGCATCGCCGTCAACCGCGTCGGCATTGTCGGCCGCCCACCGGGTGACGGTGTAGACGTCCTCGGCGGCGTCGGGCCACTGGCTTTCCGGCGCCAGCCGGTAGGCGACCGAAATGACAACTGCTGGAACATGATTGGCGATAGCACGGCACAGGCCGTCGTGACTTTCCAGGTCACAGAACACAAAGCCGCCACCGTGGGCGTACACCAGAATCGGCAGGCTATCGCCGTCGGGCCGATAGATCCGCACCGCGATGTCGCCGCCGGGCCCCGAGATGGATTCGTCTCGCACCTCGGCAACGGGCTCGAGCTTGGCGGGTGGCACGAAGCGGGAGCGGATGGTTGCCCTTGCCTGCGCACCGGTCATGGTGTGGACCGGCGGGAAGCCGGCGTCCAGCGCCTCGATTAGCGGTGCGATCTGTGGATCGAGGTTCACGCGTACTGCATCGAGGGCCGCGGCGCGGGCCGGGCAAGGCGCAACGGCCGCAGCGGCTGCAGCGTCGGCGCCACTCGCTGTGGGCCGCCTTCGACGTTGCGCCAGATCGCCATCGCCGTCATGCGTGCCGGGGCGGCCAGGCGCTGATCGAACATCATGCGATTCATGGGACCGCACACTGACACAGCCGCGACGGCCTCGCCCGGGCTCCCGATCGGCGCTGCGACACAACCGAATCCGAGCAGCGACTCCTCGCGCTCGAACGCGATGCCGTGTGCCCGCACCTTGGCCAATTCGATCGCCAGTTGAGAGCCGTTCGCGATCGAGTACTTTGTCTTGCGGATCTGCAGGTCCACCTCGGCATCCTCGTCACGGTAGGCCAGGATCGCCTTGCCGACGGCGGTGCAATGCGCGGGCTGACGGCTGCCCACGCGCGTGGGTATCGGCGCCAGCGGTGAGTCGCCCACCTTCTCGAGATAGACCACGTCGGGTCCGTCCAGAACCGCGAGGTGCACGACGAGCCCGGTGGCGCGGTGCAACTCGCCCAGCAACGGGCCCGCGGCGCGCACCAGGCGGTCCTGATGCACGGCCAGCGAGCCCAACTCGACCAGGCGCATGCCCAGTTCGTAGTCGCGGCCGCTGCGGCGCAGCCAACGCAGCTGCACCAGGCGCTCGAGCATGCGATGTGCCGACGAGCGCGGCAGGCCGGTGCGGCGCACGATCTGGGCCAGGGTGAGCCGCCCAGGCCCATCGAACGCGTCGAGCACCAAGGAGATGCGGTCGATGACAGCCGTGGGGGTGGCTGATTCGACGGTGTCAACGGTCGCGGTCATCGGCCCTCCAAGGCATTGCTATATCAAGATGGAATATTCCTATTAGGAATATATGTAGCACACCGGTGTGGCCGTTGTCACTCACCGCAAGAAAAGACCCCGCCGGGCGGGGTAGCGGCCGGCGGGGACGGGGGATTAGCGCGGGTCAGCCCTTGGCTGCGGAGCGGCCGGCGCGGCGACCGTAGAAGCTGCCGTCACCCAGCGAGACGCCGCTGGCATAGCCCCACGCGGCCAGGCCTGCGGTGCAGCGGCCGGCGGCAAAGAGTCCCGGAATGGGCGCGCCGCTGACGTGCAGCACCTCGGCGTCCAGCGTCGTGGCCAGCCCGCCCAGGGTGAACCCACCGGTGTTCTCGCGCAGGTCGACGGCGCCGACGGGGGAGCCGATCGGCTTGATCCACTCCGGCTTCTTGTGCAACAGCGGATCCTCGCCGCGCGCGGCGCCCTCGTTGTAGGCGGCAACGGTCGCCTGCAGCGAGCCGGGCGGCAGCCCCATGTCGCGTTCCAGGTCGGCAACGGTGTCGGCCACCCAGGTCGCCGGGCGCAGCATGAACTTCGGCGACCACGAGGCCATCGCCTCCTCCTGCGCATCGCCGTCGATGATCAGGTAGGCGACGTTGTCCTGCTGGTAGAGGGTGAGCTGTCCGATCCGGCCCGGGTAGGTGTCCTCGGCGACGTAGCGCTGACCGCGGCCGTTGACCAGGATGCCGCGCACCAGCTGCTGCGGGTCGATGAAGATCGCGACCTCGGTGGCGTCCATGTGAGCCAGGTCCGCGCCAAGGGCCTGCGCCATCCGGATCGCCTGCCCGTCGTGCTGCTCGATCGAGGCGGCGGGCCGGCCGGCGATCCGCGGCGCGTAGCGCTGGACCATCGCGTCGTTGTACGCGAAGCTGCCGGTCGCGAGGACCACCCCGGTGCGCGCCCGGATGTTCACCTCCGTGCCGTACTTTCGGGCGCGGATGCCGACCACCCGTCCGTCGGATTCGGTGATCAGTTGCTGCACCCGCACGTCGTACAGCGCCCGCACGTCGGCCGCGGTCGCGGTCTCCACGAGGGGTTTCATCAGCATGTAGCCGGCGCTGGCTTCGCCCTGCTTCTTGTTCTGCATCTGCGGCACGTGTCCGCGCGGGGCGGGGGAGGCGATGGTGTTGAACGGAAAGGAGTTTTCGCCGCCGCTGTACATCAGGCCCTGATCGCCCATCGGCTCCCACCCGGGCTCGGAGAAGAACTCCGCCTTGAACGGCACGCCACACGCGACCAGCCATTCGAAGTGGGCGACGCTGCCGGCGCAGTAATCGGCGATCCGGTCCTCGTCGGCGCCGGGCCCCATCGCCACGTTGAGGAAGGCCGCCATGTTGTCGACGGAATCATCGAAACCACAAGCCTTTTGGATGGGGGTGCCACCGCCGAGGTAGATGAACCCACCCGCCATCGACGCCGCGCCGCCCCAGGAGCCGGTGCGCTCCAGTACCAACACGTCGGCGCCGGATCGGGCCGCTTCGACGGCCGCGGCCGCACCCGCGATGCCGTAGCCGGCGATGACGACGTCGGCCTCGTCATCCCACGAGGTGATCGAGGACGCCGCAACCGGCGTCACGTCCATGTCGGTCATCGGGCGTCGAAATCCCTTCTATCGCTCGGGTCACCGGGAGGCGAGGTGTGACATTTTGCCCGCCTCTGAGCGACGACGCACGCCTGCGCCCGACGTGTCTTCGAATTGTCGCTCGCAGGCGGGCGCATTGCCATATCCCCGAACTCTGTGGCGCATGGGGTTTTGCGGCCCATCGACAGCGCAGGCGTCACAGCCGCATGGCCGCGGGCATTTCGCCGACCCACTGATGACCCCAGTAGCTGTCGGCGGTGATTTCCTCTGCGGTGTAATAGGTCTCGTCGACCCGCATCCCGTCGGTGCCGAATTCGATGTCCCAGTCGCCGGGCGCGCGGACGTAGAACGAGACCATCTTGTCGTTGGTGTGCCGTCCCAGGGTGGACGAGAGTTGGAACCCCTCGGCGTTGACCCGGTCGAGCGCCTGCCCCACGGCGTCCAGGGTGTCGACCTCCACCATGATGTGGACCAGGCGCGGGTCGCGCTGGTGTGCGGCCGGGACGATCGCCAGGCTGTGGTGTCGCTCGTTGATGCCGAGGAACCGAACCCTTACCGGGCCAAACTCTTTCGGTAGTGGCACCCGGAACGCCCCGCGGGCGCGGAACCCGAGGACCTCGGTGTAGAAGTCGAAGAGGCCGTTGGGGTCGGTCGCCGGTACCACCACGTGGCCCATGCCTTGGTCGCCGGTGACGAACCTTGCGCCGAACGGCGTGACGACCGGACTGTGATCGAG
Source organism: Mycobacterium sp. NGS58 (assembly GCF_059812385.1). Classification (NCBI taxonomy): domain Bacteria; kingdom Bacillati; phylum Actinomycetota; class Actinomycetes; order Mycobacteriales; family Mycobacteriaceae; genus Mycobacterium; species Mycobacterium sp. NGS58. The sequence continues at coordinate 72,470 of NZ_JCALCO010000015.1, forward strand.
CACCGCGCCGTGGAAGACCTCGAGCGTGGTGCCGGCCGGATCCTCGAAGGTGATCACCTCTTCGACGCGCCGGGCCTCTGCCTCATCCGGGGACAGCTGTTTGTAGGCCACGCCCGCGCCGTCGAGGGTCGCCTGCACTCGCTGCAGGGCCGGGTGGTCGCGCACCTCCCAGCCGACGGTCAGCACTCGGTCCGTCTCACCCGGCACCACGATGAGCCGGGCCGCGCGCTCGTCCATCCGCAGATACAGCGCGGACGGATCCGGCCCCTTGCCCTGGGCGAAACCCAGCACGCCAAAGGCGAACTGTCGCCAGCGGTCGATGTCGTTGGTCGAGATGGTGATGTAGCCAAGGCTTTTCAGGTCGCTCACGAATGGGTCTCCTGCTCAGATCAGGGCCCGCAGCGGACCCTCGGGCGGGTCGATGCCGATCGAACTCAGCGCCGCCGCGTGGTAGGTGGTGCCGGGGACATGGATGGCATGCATCTGCCCGACGTGCACGTCGCGCCAATACCGTTGCAGTGGCTTGTCCATCCGGGCCGCGTTTCCCCCGGAGCGGGCGAAGATCTCGTCGACCGCCGACACGGCTCGCCACACCGCGCGCACCTGCGTGCGGCGGCCCGCCGCCCGGTCGGCGAACGACACCTCCTTGCCGGCGGCGACCATGTCGTAGATGCGGTCGGCGTTGGCCAGCAGCTCCTGGCGGGCGGCGTTGATGTCGGCGGCGGCCTCGCCGATGGCGTGCATGACGTAGGGGTCGTCCTTGATCGCGGTTCCGGTGGCGCCGACGCGCTCGCGCTGATAGTCCAGGTGCGCCGCCAGCGCCCCCTCGGCGATGCCGATGGTGGCCGCGGAGATGCCCAACGGGAACATCGTCGACCACGGCATCAGATACAGCGGCTCGGTCATGCCGGCCTCGCGCTGCGCGGTGCCGTCCATCACCTTGGTGGCATCCATGGTCCGGTAGCTCGGCACGAACGCGTCTTTGACGATGACATCCTTGGAACCGGTTCCGCGCAGCCCCACGACATTCCACGAGTCGTCGACGATCTCGTAATCCTTGCGGGGCAGAATCATGTGCAGCATCTGCGGCGGCATCAAGGGGATGCCCTTCTCGTCGCCGAGCATGGCGCCAAGGATGATCCAGTCGCAATGGTCGGTGCCCGAGCTGAACTGCCAGCGGCCGTTGAAGGTATAGCCGCCGTCGACGGGCTTGGCCACACCCTGCGGCGCGTACGGGGACGCCATCCAGGTGTCGACGTCGTCGGCCCAGATTTCTGCGGCGACTTTGGGGTCGGCATAGGCCAATTGGTAGGGGTGCACGCCGACGACACCGACGATCCAGCCGGCCGCCGGATCCAGCGCCGCGGTGGCCATCGTGGTCTCCGCGAACTCCCGGGGGTGGGCCTCGAAGCCCTGATACTGCTTGGTCTGCAGCAGCCGGATCAACCCGGCGGCCTTCATCAGCTTGACGGTGTCGTCGGTGAGCCGGCCGATGCGTTCGGCTTCGGCGGCTTGGTCACGCAGCTGGTCGGCCATGGCCACCACCTGGTCGAGTACCCGGTCGCTCATGTCGTTGTCCTTACGTGTGTGGGCGTAGTAATGGTCTACCGCAGACGCCGGCCGTCCCAAAGGAAATCCCGATGAGCGGACACCACGGGACTCAAAATTCGACGTGAACCGGTCGCCACGCACGAACCGCAGCGGCCCTCCCGGCAGGAGTGGGGCACGGCGATCCCCGCGTCCAGCAGTGTGTCGACCAGCGTTCGTCCGTGCGGCCAGCGCAAATGATGTCGCTGGCCGTCCAGTTCGACGTTGACGTGTGCGACGTCCGCCATGAGCCGATGGTCTGTGACGACGGCGCGGCGGCGTCCACGCACGCCCGGTGGCCGGGAAAGCTCGTTCGAAGCGTCCGGTGACCGGGAAGGCCGGTGCGAGGCGACGCACGGACCAATACCGTCGGTCCTTGTGGATCGGTATGTCGATGTCGTCGTGGTCGGAGCGGGGTTCGCCGGCCTCTACGCCCTGCACAAATTGCGCAGCCAGGGCCTCTCGGTGCGGGTACTCGAGGCCGCTCCCGAGGTCGGCGGGACCTGGTACTACAACCGGTATCCCGGCGCGCGTTGTGATGTCGAGAGCGTCGATTACTGCTACTCGTTCTCCGATGAGCTCCAGCAAGCGTGGCGCTGGACGGAGAAGTATGCAACCCAGTCCGAGATCCTCGAATACCTGAATTGGGTCGCCGACAAACTCGACCTCCGCCGCGACATCGCGTTCGACACCCGCGTGCTCTCCGCCGTGCTGGACGAGTCGACGCTGCGCTGGACGGTCACCACCGACACCGGGCGGGTGCTATCGGCACGGTTCTGCCTGATGGCTACGGGCCCGCTGTCGGCCGCAATGACCCCGAATTTCCCCGGCCTGAATACCTTCGCGGGCGAGATCTATCACACCGCGCATTGGCCGCACGAGCCTGTCGACTTCACCGGCAAGCGGGTGGCGGTCATCGGCACCGGATCCTCTGGCATTCAGTCGATCCCGGTGATCGCCGAGCGCGCCGCGCACCTCTACGTATTCCAACGCACCCCCAATTACAGTGTCCCGGCGGGCAACAAGCCCCTGACGACCGACGAGCTGAATGAGATCAAGGCCGGCTACGCGCAGCGGCGTGCCCTGTCGTGGTGCAGCGGCGGTGGCTCACCCCACATCACCGCCCCGAAGCCGACGATGCAGTTCACCGCTGACGAGCGCCGTGCCGCCTTCGAAACGCGTTGGCAGCTAGGGGGAGTGCTTTTCTCCAAGACCTTCCCGGACCAGATGACCGATCTGGAGGCCAACGAGGAGGCCCGCAGGTTTTACGAGGAGAAGGTCCGGGCCGTCATCGATGATCCGGCCGTGGCCGACCTGCTGATCCCCACCGACCACCCGATCGGAACCAAGCGAATCTGCACCGACAGCAACTACTTTCAGACTTTCAATCAGCCCAACGTGTCCCTTATCAGTGTCCGCAACACACCGATCGAATCGATCGACGCCGCGGGCATCAACACATCGAAGGCGCACTACAACCTCGACATGATCGTGTTGGCAACCGGTTTCGATGCGATGACCGGGGCGCTGGACAGCATCGACATCGTCGGACGCGGCGACGCAACGCTGCACGAGGACTGGGCGCACGGACCGCGCACCTATCTGGGATTGGGCGTCGACGGTTTTCCCAACCTGTTCCTGATCTCGGGCCCGGGAGCGCCCGCCGTGCTCGCGAATATGGTGCTGCACGCGGAGGCGCAAGTGAACTGGATTGCGGACGCCATCGCCTACCTCGACCAACACGGTTACGCCGCGCTGGAAGCCACCGTGGACAGCGTGGACGGCTGGGTCGCCGAATGCGCCCGTCGCGCCGAGGCGACGCTGTTCACCAAGGCGAACTCCTGGTACATGGGCGCGAACGTGCCCGGAAAGCCAAGGGGCTTCATGCTGTTCGTCGGTGGGTTCGCCACCTACAACGACATCTGCGCCGAGGTGGCCGACGCCGGCTACCGCGGCTTCGATCTAATCGAGCGATGACTGGATTAGTCGGCAAGGTCGTCGCGGTCACCGGCGCCGCCAAGGGGACCGGCCGGGTGCACTGCGAGCGCTTCGCCGACGAGGGCGCCGACGTGATCGCGCTCGACGCGGAGGCCGCGGCCGACGAGTTACGAAGCACTGCAATGGAAGTCGAGAGCCGCGGTCGACGGTGTGCCACCGGCCTGGCCGACGTCAGCGACCTCGCGGCGGTGGCGGCCGCCATCGAGGCGGGCGTGGCCGAGTTGGGCCGGCTCGACATCGTCGTGGCCAACGCCGGGGTACACCTGCCCGGCGCGCCGTCCTGGGAACTCGACCCGCAGGTGTGGCAGCGCACGCTCGACATCAATCTCACCGGGGTGTGGCATACGATCCGGGCGAGCGTGCCGCACATCGGGGACGGCGGTGGCTCGGTGGTCATCATCAGCTCCACCAGTGGGCTTCGCGGCCTGCCCAACACCGCGCACTACACGGCCAGCAAGCACGCGGTGGTGGGGTTGGCGCGCACCTTGGCCAACGAGCTCGGGCCGCGCGGCATCCGGGTGAATACCGTGCACCCCGGCCCGGTGGCCACCCCGATGGTGCTGAACGAGGCCACGTTTCGGCGCCTGCGGCCGGACCTGGACACCCCGACCGCGGCAGATGCCGCGGAGGTGCTGCAAGAACGAAACCTGCTTCCGGTGCCGTGGGTGGAGCCCGTTGACGTCGCCAACGCCGTGCTGTTCTTGGCCTCGGATGCGGCCCGCTACATCACCGGCACCCAGCTCGTCGTCGACGCCGGTCTGACGCAGAAGACGACATGACCGGACGGCTGCACAACAGGGTCGCCCTGATCACCGGTGCGGCGCGAGGGATCGGTCGTGCGCAAGCCGTCCGGTTCGCGCAGGAGGGCGCCGACATCGTCGCGCTCGACGTGTGCGGGCCGGTCGACACGGTGCTCATCCCGCACAGCACCCCGGCCGACCTCGACACCACCGCGTCGCTGGTGAGGGAGGCGGGCGGGCGGGTGCATGCCGAAATCGTCGACGTGCGCGACCTTTCCGCCATGCAGGCGGCCGTCGACCGTGGCGTCGGGCGGTTCGGCGGCCTGGACGCGGTCTGTGCGACCGCGGGAATCACCTCCCGGGGCATGGCGGTCGAGATGGACGAAAGCACCTGGCGCACAATGCTCGACGTCAACCTCACCGGCGTGTGGTACACCTGCCGCGTCACCGCGCCGCACCTGATCGCGCGTGGGGCGGGGTCGATGATCCTGACGAGCTCGATCGCGGGGCTGCGCGGGCTGGTCGGCGTCGCGCATTACACCGCGGCCAAGCACGGCGTGATAGGCATGATGCGCAGCATGGCCAATGAGCTTGCGCCGCACAGTGTCCGGGTCAACTGCATCAGCCCGACCAACGTCGACACACCGATGATCCAGAACGACCCCGTCAGTAGCGCGTTCCGCCCCGACTTGGACCGCCCGCCGACACGCCCGGAATTCGCCGAGGCCGCGCGCTCGATGAACATGCTCGCGGTGCCGTGGGTGGACGCGGTGGACGTGGCCAACGCGGCGCTGTTCCTGGCCTCCGACGAGGCGCGCTACATCACCGCGATCGTCCTGCCGGTCGACGCCGGGGCCACGCAGCGATGAGGCGCGCCGCGCGCACGATCGCCGCCGACTAGCTGCGCGAAAGGAAGGCGAGCACGGTGCTTTCGAACGCGTCCTTGGCCTCGATCATCGCCCAGTGCCCCGAGTTGGGGAAGATGTGCAGTTCCGCGTTGGGGATGGTGCGCATCGGGATCAGCGCCATGTCCGGAGGGCTCACCCTGTCGTCGCGGCCCCACGTCAGCAGCGTGGGAGCGGTGAGCTTGTGCATGGTGGCCCACGGCAGCGGCCGGTCGGAGGCGTTCAGCGCGGCGTTCATACCGGCGAATGCCGCCCTGCCATACATGCGTCGCGCCGCGGCCAGGGTTTCCGGGTCGGTGGCCAGCTGCCAGCGCTCCTCGATCAGCTGTTCGGTGACCAGCGCCTGGTCGTAGACCATCGACTTGAGCCAGTCGACCAGGCGTTGCCGCGTGGGGTCCTCGACGAACTCCTGCAGCAGCCGAATGCCTTCGCTGGGGCTGGGACTGAAGATGTTGGTGCCGATGCCGCCGATGGTCACCAACCGGCCGACACGCTCCGGATTATGGGTTGCAAAGTTGACCCCCACACCGCCGCCCATCGAGTTGCCGACGATGTGCACCTTGTCGACGCCGAGCGTGTCGAGGAAGGGCGTCACCGTGCCGAAAGCGGTGACCATCGGGTGGCCGCCGAAATCGTCGCTGACCCCGAAACCGGGGAATTCCAAGATCAGGCATCGGTAGTGAGCGGCGAAGGCGGGCAACACGCCACGGAAGTTGCGCCAGCCCGTGACCCCGGGACCGGACCCGTGCAGGAACAGCAGCGCCGGAGCGGACTCCGGGCCGCCGCTGTCGTAGTAGCGCAAAGTGCCCTTTTCAGTGCTGATTTCACGCAGATCTTGCGCCGTGCTGGTCGTCGGTTCGGAAGTGTCTGCCACGGATGTCACCCTGCCATGCCGCCGCGGCGATGGCGGACCGGGTTCCGCTGACCGGGCCGATCAGAGCGGGGCGTGGACGTCCTCGCCGCAATTCAACAGTTCTTTGAGCGCGGCGGGGAACGCGTCGGCAAGGTCCCACAGGTCGGGAACGAGGTCGGGGCAGGAGATGATGCCGACGCCGAGCCGGCCGTTGAGCGACATCACCGTGATGTTGAGCGCTGCGCCGGCAATGATCGGGCCGAGCGGATACATCGCGTCGAGTCGGCACCCCAGGAAGTAGAGCTGCTCCTGTGGGCCGGCCACGTTGGACATGACCAGGTTGTGTGGCGGCTTGTCGGGCAGCGGCACGCGTGGCAGCAGTTTCCTGACCGCGCCGAACATGGTCTGTCCGGCGACTTGTGTCCAGTCGTGCAGCAGGGTCGGGCCCAGCGCCGCGGAGTGGTCCTTGGCGGCGGCGTTGCCCGCGGCGATGCTCGCCAACCGTTCGACGGGGTCTTCGATGTGCGTTTCGAGCCGGCAAAGCATCCAGGTCATCTGGTTGCGCCCCGCCCGTGTCGATTGGTCGCGGACGGACACGGGCACGCTGGCGACCAGGGGGAGGTCCGACAGCGCGTCGCGCTCCTGGAAGTACTGTCGCAGCGCCCCCGCGCACATCGCCGTCACGACGTCGTTGACCGTCACCCCGAACCGGCGTTTGACGGTCTTCACGTCCTCGAGGTCCACGCTGGTCAGGGCGATGTTGCGGCGCCGGCTGAATGAGCCGTTGAACGCCGTCGGAGGCGCGGCGAACGGTGCCGCCATCGTCTGCCCGCCGCCGCGCGCACGCAGGACCGTTTGCGCCAGCGTCAACGCCGTCGACGGCACGACTTTGGCCAGGCGCCACGGGCGCAATGCGGCGCCGATCAGTCCACCGGCGGCGATCTGCAGCGGATTGGCCGGGCCGACGCGCTCGGCCGGTTTCGGCGGCGCGGCGTCAGGCACGGTACTGCACAACTGCGCGAGCAGGGTGGCTCCGCCGACGCCGTCGACCACCGCGTGGTGGACCTTGAGGACGACGGACAGTGCGTCGGTGCCGTGCAGGCCTTCGACTACCCACATATCCCACAGCGGACGATCCCGATCGAGTGAAAGCCCGGCGACGTGGCCGCAGATGTCCGCTAATTCTTTGGGCCCGCCCGGCGCGGGCAGGGCGACGCGGTGCAGGTGGCGAGACAGATCGAAACGGTCGTCGTCCACCCACACCGGATGGTCGAAGTTCAGTTGGTTATCGGCCAGCTTGAGGCGAAATTCGGGCACGGCGTCCAACCACACCGACAGTGCTTCTTGGAAGCGATCGAACGTGTAACCCCCCGGCATCGTCGTGGGGTCCAGTTCCAGGACGCAGCAAATATTCAAAGGCTGCGTCGGCGATTCCAGGTACAAAAAGAACGCGTCTAACCCACTGAGTCGTTGCATGTTTGCTCGTCTCTTTTGCGCAGCCATGACCGCTGGTCACGTGACCGGCGGTCACCCCGGAACTCCTGAGAGGACATACCGTCAGGGCGGCCGCAATCTTTTGGTGTGACTCTTATCTGTAGCCGTTGGGGCCGATTCGGCAAACATTTCGCCGGTACATTTGACGAAATCGCCACCCCGCGGTCGCCCGGGGGATCTAGCCAGGAGGTACGCCAGGGCACGGTCGATGTCGGGCCCGGCCACGATCGGGCCCGCTGGATGGACTCGATTGATGTTGGAACGTCGCGGGCAAGAGATTTGGTGCGTCCGGAAGCCCCGATCACCGCTCCGTTGCGGAGGGCCGGCGGGCCATCGCCGAGCCCGGCGCCGCCCAGTCCGTCGAGACCTTGCGGTGCTTGATCAGCCAGGCGTCATCCTCGGGGACCAGGGTGTCGCGGTAGCGCCCGTAGTGGTCGAGCCCGATGTGGGTGACCACGGTGAAGTAGGAGTCAACCCGCGCCTGGTCCGGTGTCACCTCGGTGAACAGAACGTTGGCGACGTTATGGCGCACAATCGGTTTCACGTCGGCCGCCAGCGCGATCCGTCCGGTGACACCGGCCAGGAAAGCCGCGATCTCCGGGCGTCCGCGCAGCGGCTCAGAACCCCGTATCTCGAGGATGCCGTCTGAGCAGAACGTTTGAGCCAGGCCATCGAGTAGTCCGGCGTCACCGGACCAGTTGTAGCGCGCCAAGGTGTCCCGGATGCGCTCGCGGGCGATCAGTTCCCACATGTCCACGGGTCCAGACTCCTCGCGTCGCCACCGACTCCCCGGCGCATCAGCGTATTCGCAGGCGGTGACCTGTGGCGAAGGCAACTCGCCGAACACGTTTCGAGAATTCGCAGGTTGGGCATTAAACGGGGCGAGCGCGCGGCACGGGCGTCGTGCGCCACACGGAGGGAGAACCCATGTCGGACAAGAGTGGTCCCGCGGAAGCCGTCGAGGGCGTCGTCGAGGGAGTCAAGGGCAAGGTCAAGGAAGTCGCCGGCGCAGTGGCCGGGCGTGACGACCTGCTGCGTGAGGGCCAGGCTCAGCAGGACAAGGCCGACGCGCAACGAGAGGCGGCCAAGAAAGAGGCGGAGGCCGAAAGCGCCCGCAAGGCCGCCGAAGTCAACGAAGCTCGCCAGAAAGCCGAACAGTAGCGGCAGTCGACGGTGGCCCGGTCGCAGGAGTGGCCGGGCCACCGCATTGTCGCGGCGCTGTATCGCGGCCCGAAATCGCCCGGAATCGGGCTGGTTGGGCCGGAACTGGGAATGAAACGCCGCGCGCGGGCGTAGAACGACGCATGAGACTCAACCACGCCGCCCGCGACCTCATCGGCAAGGGTGCGGATGCCACGCTGGTCACCGTCGACCCCGACGGCAGCCCGCAGGTGAGCGTGGTGTGGGTGGCGTTGCGATCGACGCCGAACGGCGACGAACTCGTCAGCGCCCACCTTGCCGAGCACAAGAAGGTCCGCAACGTCCGCCGCGATCCCCGAGTGGCCGTCACGATCGTGTCGCTCGACGCGACCGGCCAGGGGATGCGGCCCTACCTCTCGCTGTACGGGACCGCCCGGATTACCGAGGGCGGTGCCGCCGAACTACTGGCGGAGCTCAATCCGGTGCTGGGTGACCCCAACGCGAAATTCCCGCCCGACAATGCACCGCCGGGCTACCTCACCCACATCCACGTCGACAAGGTCGGCGGCATCGGGCCCTGGGCGGGCTGATCCCGAATCCCGAATCCCGGCACTTCCGCTACCCGTGGTAGCGGAATACAGTGGGTGGATGAAACCGGGCGAAGACGGCACGCACCTGCGCACGTGCCCGTTGTGTGAAGCCATGTGCGGCTTGGAAATTCAGGTCACCGACGGCAGCGTCACCGGCATCCGCGGCAACCCTGACGACGTGTGGAGCCGCGGACATCTGTGCCCCAAAGGCACCTCGCTTGCGGCACTGCACGACGATCCGGACCGCATCCGCGAGCCAATGATCAAGGTCGACGGACAGTGGCGTGAAGTCAGCTGGGACGCGGCGTTTCGCCGCTGCACCGAGTTGCTGACCCCGGTGATCGACAAGTACGGCATCGGCGCGGTCACCGCCTACACCGGCAACCCGCTGGCGCATTCGTTCTCGCTGGCCCGCTATGCCGGTGTGCTGATGGGCATGTCCGGCATGCCGGTCACGTATTCGCCGGGCACGGTCGACCAATGGCCGAAGAACCTGTCGTCGCACCTGATGTACGGCCTGTGGTGGAACTTCCCGGTGCCCGACATCGAACGCACCGACCTGCTGGTGATCATGGGCGCCAACCCGGCGGCGTCACAGGGTTCGCTGCTGGCCGCGCCCAACGTGATGGGACTGATCGACGGGATCCGCAAACGCGGCAAGGTGATCGTGATCGACCCCGTGCGAACCCTGACCGCGGCGCGCGCCGACGAGTGGCTGCCCATCGTGCCCGGAACCGACGCGGCCCTGCTGATGGCCGTCACACACACCCTCTTCGACGAAAACCTCATCAACCCGGGCCCGCACGTCGACGGCGTCGACACGATGCGGCGCGCCGCCGCGGACTGGCCACCCGAACGGGTCAGCGCCGTCACGGGCATCGACGAGGACCGCATTCGCCGGCTGGCCCGCGAACTCGCCGGCACCGAAAAATCGGTGGTATACGGTCGAATCGGTCTGTGCAACCAAGAGTTCGGCAGCCTCGCCAGTTGGCTCGTCGACGTCGTCAACATCCTCACCGGGCATTTCGACAGACCCGGCGGGGCGATGTTCCCCAAACCGGCGGCATGGTCGATCACCACCCAGCCGCTTCCCGGATTGGAGGGCGGCGCACCGGAATTCGGTCGTTGGCACACCCGGGTCCGCGGCGCCAAGGAGGTGCTCGGACAGGCGCCGGTGTCGTGCATGGCCGAGGAGATCGCCACACCGGGCGACGGGCAACTCAAGGCGCTGATCACGGTCGCGGGCAACCCGGTGCTCTCCACCCCCGCAGGTGACAAGCTCGACAAAGTGCTGCCGATGCTGGAAGCGATGATCTCCGTAGACCTTTGGCTCAACGAGACGACGCGGCACGCCGATGTGATTCTGCCCGGCCTTTCCCCGCTCGAACAGCCGCACCACGACGATCTGATCCTGCTCTTCGCCATTCACAGCATCGCGAATTATTCTGCGCCGGTGTTCGATCCGGGCGATCGCCCGCACGAGTGGGAGATCTTGATCCGGCTGACCGGCCTGTGCACCGGAACCCCCGCCGAGGACGTCGACGTCACGGCCATTGACGACGGCTTCTTCGACTACCTGGCCTTCACCCGCGGGCTCGACGGTGGACAGATCCGCAAGCTCTACGAGCACGGCGGACCGGAGCGAATGCTCGACCTCACGCTGCGAACCGGCCCCTTCGGCGACCACTACGGCGAGATCCCGGGCGGGCTGACTCTCGATATGCTCAAGGCCAACCCGAACGGCATCGACTTCGGGCCGATGGTGCCGCAGCTGCCCGGTCTCCTCGGCACCCCCGACAAGAAGATCCGGCTCGCCCCAGAGTATTTGCTCGACGACCTGCCGCGTCTGGCCGCGCGCATGGAGCGGCCGGCCGAGCCGCTCGTCCTGGTGAGCCGGAGGCACCTGCGATCCAACAACACCTGGCTGCACAACGTTCCTGCGCTGATGAAGGGAAAGGATCGGTGCACGTTGCTGATTCACCCCGAGGACGCGGCTCGTTGCGGCGTCACCGACAACGACATCGTGACCGTGAAATCGGAGGCCGGCGAGATCAAAGTTCCGGTCGAGATCACCGATTCCATCAAGCCCGGTGTGGTGTCGATGCCTCACGGCTGGGGGCACGGCAAGCCGGGCACCCGTATGGCGGTCGCCAACAACTCACCGGGAGCGAACACCAACGTACTGTCGCCGCCAACGCTCATCGACGAGCCCTCCGGCAACGGTGTGCTCAACGGCATCCCGGTCATGATCATCGACGATCAGGCCCGATTCCGGCCGGCGTCGATGCTCTGAGATTGATTGACCCACAAGGCTTTTCACCGGTTTACCTCCGCGCGAAGCGGTCGCTTGGGTGCCGCCGGTCAGGGGGCGATGGGCCGATTCGTCCACTGACGGTCGGGCCGGCGCGTGGACCGGAACCATCCGCCCGCAGCGGCGGTACCGCCGTCGGTGGGGATGATGTGGCCGGTGACGAATCCCGAGAGATCCGAGGCCAAGAACAGGATGACCCTGGCCTGATCCTCGGGCAGCCCCATTCGGCCCACCGGAACCCATTGCGGCCATTGCGCCTGTTCCTCGCCCGAAAGCCATTGCGAATAGGGCACTTGCAGGGACTCGGTTACGTCCGGCGCCACGGCGTTGACCCGCACCCCGTCGTTGCCCACCTGGACCGCAAGGCTGCGAGTGAACGCGTTGACGGCTGACTTGAACGCGGCATACACCGGGTCCTCCGGGTAGCCCCGCAGCCCCTCGACCGACGAGACGTTCACGATCGCACCCGCGCGCCGCTCGACCATGGCGGGCAGAAACGCGTGCGTCAGCAGGAAGACGTGATGCAGGTTGATCCGGTAGAGCTCGGCCCACAGTTGCGGGTCGGTGTCGACGAAATCCCCAGGGTGACGCAGCCAGTGGCCCACGTTGTTGACCAGCACGTCGACCCGCCCAGACCGGTCCAGCACCGTTCGGGCCAGGCGCGCGACCTGGTCGGGATCTCGGACGTCGGTGACGACGGCTGAAGCCGACCCACCGGATTCGGTGATCGATGCTGCCGTGGCGCCGGCGAGGTCGGCGTCGATATCGGCGATGACCACGTCGGCACCGTGTTCGGCGAACAGTCGCGCGGTCGCCGCGCCGATGCCACCCCCGGCGCCCGTGACGACCGCAACCCGGTCGGTCAGCAGCGGATCGGGAGGTTTAGCGTGTGCCATCGCTCATATATAGGCCAGATGGGGCGTGGGCAACAGCCGGTCCGGACGGATTACGCCCACGCGCCAACCGCAAAAGAGATAACGGAGTGATACCCATCTCTGTAGCCAGCAAACAGTGATGTAGGCAACATTTCTCGCGCGTTAATTTGCAATTAACCCCCCGCAAGGCAGGGTATCCGCCCTCCACTTAGGAGGTTGAAATCCACATGGTGAGCGCGATCGAACCGACACATATATTGCCGAGTGTGGCGACGACGCGGCGCGTCCACCATCGCCATAGTCCGCAGTCGGTTGCGGTAGGGCTCGCCAGTCGGCTCATCGTGAAGAACACCGTCCGCGCGTGGGCCATGACGCCGAACCTGCAGTGGCCGTTCGAGTACGTCGACGGCGTCGCGGGCCTTATCCCGCAATTCGGGTCAAGGGCCGAAATCGACCGGGTGCGGTTGGACAACTGCGCCGCCGAATTGGTTCGGGCTCCCGGCGTATCGGGGGAGCGGGCGATCCTGTATCTGCATGGTGGCGCGTTCCTAACCTGCGGTCTCAACACCCACCGCTCCATGGTGACCCACTTGTCGAAGGCGGCCGATGCCGCAGTACTGACCGTCGCGTATCGAAAGTTGCCCGCCCATCAGATCACCGACGCCATCGACGACGGCATCAGCGGCCTGCGCTGGCTGCTGGATCGCGGTTACGACGGCGACCAGATCGTCGTCGGCGGCGACTCCGCGGGCGGATACCTGGCGTTCATGACCACCCTTCTGGCGATCAACGACGGCATCGTGGAACCGGCGGGCGTAGCGACCATCTCGCCTTTCACCGACGCCGACCCGATGCGAAAGCTCAAGCACCGCAACGCACGTAAGTGCTCCATGTTCACTCGTCGCGCATTCTCGATGTTCGCGCAGTATCTCAGCAAAGCACAGGTTGTGGAAGGGCGAGGTGATTCCACCGTCGCGTCGCCGGTCGACGCGGACCTGTCCTCGATGCCGCCGGTCACCATTCACGCAAGCTCGGACGAATTGTTACTCGCCGACGCCGAATTGATGGCGAAGCGCCTGGAAGCCAGTGGGATCCATTGCGATCTGCACCTGTGGGACGGGCAGATTCACGACTTCCCGATAGCGGCCGACATCTTGCCCGAGGGCAGGCGGGCCCTCAAGTACGTCGGTGATTTCGTCAAGGACGTCACCGCCTCCCGCAGCAAGATCCCGAGCGTACGGAATCTGCGCCACGCCGCAGTTGCGGGTTGAAGCCGAAAGCTAATACACCCCAAGGTAATTCGTCCCTTCATTGCTTTCATCAGCTTGTGGGACCGCAACCTCGGCGCCGGTCGAGCCCGTCGTGACGTCGGGTGACCCGGTGTCGGCGAAGAACCCGGCGCATAAGCCGCGCCTCTGCCGTTACAGTTGGTCCTGATGACTCCACCAGCCCCGCCTGCGCTGACCGTGCGGTACGAGGGATCCGAACGCACCTTCGCGCCGGGCAACGACGTAGTGATCGGGCGTGACCTTCGCGCCGACCTGCGGGTGGCCCACCCCCTGATCTCCCGTACCCACCTGATCGTGCGGTATGACCAGGGCCGATGGATCGCAGTCGACAACGGCAGCCTCAACGGTCTTTATGTCCACAACCGCCGGGTCCCGGTCGTCGACATCCAGGATGGGCTGCGGGTCAACGTCGGCAACCCGGACGGCCCGGCGCTCACCTTCGAGGTCGGCCGCCACCAAGGCTCGGCCGGGCGGCCCCCGCTGACGACGTCGATACCGATTGTCAGCAACCCCAACGAACCGCCGGCACGGGCGCCGCAGAGCCCGCCATTCGGCACGCAGCACCCCGGCCAGCCGCAGCAGCCGGCGTCCGCGTCGTTCCGGCACACCGTCCATCCGCCCGCCACCGCGCAGGCCCGGCCCCCGACCGGCGGTCCGCCGAGCCCCCCGCCGAGCGGACCCCAGCACGCACCGCAGATTTACCGGTCGCCGTCGGCGCACGCGGCGCCGCCGACCGGCGCGGGGCCGCTGGCGCCCCAGACGGGACGCGTCGGCGCCGACTCGTCGGTCATCGCGACGTCGATGATGAAGATTTTGCGGCCGGGCAAGGCCGGGCCGGACGTGCCGGGCGCGATCAAAATCGGTCGCGCCAACGACAACGACATCGTCATCCCCGAGGTGCTGGCATCGCGCCACCACGCCACCCTGGTTCCGACGCCCACCGGCACCGAGATCCACGACAACCGCAGCATCAACGGAACGTTCGTCAACGGCGTCCGGGTCGATTCGGCCGTACTGCACGACGGCGACGTGGTCACCATCGGCAACATCGACCTGGTCTTCCACGGCGGCAACCTGGCCCGCCGCGATCAGACGGTGACCGCGACGCGCAGTGGCGGCCTCGATGCACGCGGGGTTACCTGGACGATCGAGAACAACAAAACGCTGCTGGACAACATCTCGCTGGCCGCCCTGCCCGGCACGCTGACGGCCATCATCGGGCCTTCCGGTGCCGGCAAGTCGACCTTCGCGCGGTTGATAGCGGGGTACACGCACCCGACAACGGGGACCGTGTCGTTCGAGGGCCACAACATCCATGCCGAGTACGCCTCGTTGCGCAGCAGGATCGGGATGGTGCCGCAGGACGACGTGGTGCACGGGCAGCTGACCGTGCAGCAGGCGTTGATGTACGCCGCGGAGCTGCGGCTGCCGCCGGACACCACGAAGGACGACCGCGCCCAGGTGGTGGCACGGGTGCTCGAAGAACTCGAGATGACCAAGCACCTGCACACCCGGGTGGACAAGCTGTCCGGCGGCCAGCGCAAGCGCGCGTCGGTGGCACTCGAGCTGCTGACCGGGCCGTCGCTGCTGATCCTCGACGAGCCGACCTCGGGCCTGGACCCGGCGCTGGACCGGCAGGTGATGACCATGCTGCGGCAGCTGGCCGACGCCGGTCGGGTGGTGCTGGTGGTCACCCACTCGCTGACCTACCTCGACGTCTGCGACCAGGTGTTGCTCCTGGCTCCCGGCGGCAAGACGGCGTTCTGCGGGCCGCCCAGCCAGATCGGTCCCGCCATGGGCACCACGAATTGGGCCGACATCTTCAGCACAGTCGCCAACGATCCCGACGGGTCCCAGGCGCGCTACCTGGCCCGAACGGGCCCGCCGCCCGCACCGCCGCCGGCCGAGAAACCGGCCGAGCTGGGCGATCCCGCGCATACCAGCTTGGTCCGGCAGTTCTCCACGATCGCCAGACGCCAGATGCGGCTGATCGTCTCGGACCGCGGCTACTTCGTCTTCCTCGCGCTGCTGCCGTTCATCATGGGGTCGCTGTCCATGTCGGTGCCCGGCGATGTCGGCTTCGGGATACCGAACCCGATGGGCGCCGCGCCCAACGAGCCAGGGCAGATCCTGGTGCTGCTCAACGTCGGCGCGGTCTTCATGGGCACCGCCCTGACCATCCGCGACCTCATCGGTGAGCGCGCGATCTTTCTGCGGGAGCAGGCGGTCGGCTTGTCCACGTCGGCGTACCTGTTGGCCAAGGTCTGCGTGTACACCGTCTTCGCGATCGTCCAGTCGGCAATCGTCAGCATCATCGCGGTGCTCGGCAAGGGCGCCCCGACCCAAGGTGCCGTGGCGCTGGGCATGCCGGGCCTCGAGCTGTTCGCCGACGTGGCGCTGACGTGTGTGGCGTCAGCCATGCTGGGGCTGGCCCTGTCGGCCGTAGCCAAGTCGAACGAGCAGATCATGCCGTTGCTGGTGGTCGCGGTCATGTCGCAGCTGGTGTTCTCCGGCGGGATGATTCCGGTCACCGCGCGCATCGGCCTCGACCAGATGTCGTGGGCAACACCGGCGCGGTGGGGATTCGCGGCGTCGGCCTCGACCGCCGACCTGACCAAGCTCGTGCCCGGTCCGCTGACCCCGAAGGACTCGCACTGGCGGCACACTCCCGCGACGTGGTGGTTCGACGTCGGCATGCTGTTCGTCATCAGCGCCGTGTACCTGGGCTTCGTGCGCTGGAAGATCCGCCTGCGTGGCGGCTGACGCCTCAGGCGCCCTTGCGGACCATCTGCTCGGCCGCGGCACGCATGCGGTCGGACAGTTGCAGCAGATCGTGCTCGCCCACGCCCAACGGCAGCGTGTACGCCAGCTGCCGCAATTCGACGGCGTAATTTCGCAGATTTTCGCGGAGGCGCATCTCAGCAGTGGGCATGGCTTCTCCCTGGGGTTGGGCAGGATGCCTGGTCCCCGTCGACCGGCCGATCTGTAAATCTTCGCAGCCGGTCCGAAAGACCGCGAGAGGGTCGACGTGTTTTAACGGGAGTTTGACAGCGTATTTACAGTTCGGGGCGCGGGCCCGCGGCGATCGAGCATGACGCAACCCCCGAAATCGCCGGCGCCCTCTCGCCGTGGCGTTACGCTGACGGCGCTCGGTGAAAAGCATGCGGAAGGGCACAGGCGCCGGAATGAATTTCGAACTCGACGCTGAGCAGCGCGCCTGGCTCGCCGAGGTTCGTGAATTTCTGCACGACAACGTCACCCCGGAATTGCGCGCCGAACTCGCCGAGCACGACTTGGAGTTTCCCGACGGCGAAGTCGCCCGTTTCCGGCGCAAGATCGGGGCCAAGGGCTGGTTCGGACTGAACTGGCCGCGCGAGTACGGCGGACTGGGCCTCGGCGCGACGCACCTGCACCTGCTGATGAGCGAATTCGAGTATTGGGGCGTCCCCGGTCCCGACCTGACGGTGACATCGGTGGCGCCGATGATCATGCGGCACGGCACCGAGCGCAATAAGAGCGACTGGCTGCCGCTGATCGCCAGGGGCGAAATGATCTGCGCGGTCGGCTATTCCGAGCCCGATGCGGGAACCGACCTCGCCAGCCTGCGGACCAGCGCCACCCGGGACGGCGAAGAATGGGTGATCAACGGCACCAAGACCTGGAACAGCGGCGCCCAGCGTGCCACGCACGAATGGCTCTGCGTCCGTACCGATCTAACTGGTGCCCGGCATCGCGGCATTTCGGTCGTCATCGTGCCGATCGACAGCCCGGGTGTCGAAATCCGCCCGCTGTACGCGTGGTCGGGCTATCGCACCAACGAGGTGCACTTCCGTGACGTGCGGGTGCCGGCCACCAACCTGGTGGGCGAGGTCAACCGCGGCTGGACCTACATCACGGGTGCGCTCGATCTCGAACGCGGGGCGCTGACCAACGCCGGAGACCTCCGGCGCGCTGTCGAGGAATTGCACGAGCTGGCACGCGGCCCGCGGCGCGACGGGACCGTGCCCGCCGACGATCCGTCGCTTCGCCGGCGGCTGGTGCAGGCCGAGGCCGACGTCGCGGTGGCCGTCCTGATGGGCTACGAGGCGGCGTCGATCCTGGATTCGGGCGTGATACCTACCGTTGAGGTCAGCGTGGAAAAGGTGTTCACCAGCGAGCTGCGCCAGCGCATCGCCGATTTGGCGCTCGACCTGTTTGGTCCCGATGGCCTGCTGGCGCATCGCAGCGAAGAGGCGCCGCTGGCAGGCAAATTCGAGCGGCTCTACCGGGCCGCCCCGCTGATGCGATTCGGCGGCGGTACCAACGAGGTGCTGCGCGACATCATCGCTCAGCGCGGGCACGGAATCCCCTCCTACGGACGCTGACTGAAGAGCCCGAGCTTCGCAGATGAAGACGATGCCCACCGCCGAACAGCGCGAATTCGCCGCGGCCTTACGCTCACTGCTGGCCGCGGAGAACCCGATCGGTCTGGTGCGCGCCATGGACGAACCCGGTGCCGACCGCCGCACGCCGGCATTGTGGAAGGCGCTGGCCGATGCGGGCGTCTTCGGCCTGGCCATCACCGAGGAGTACGGTGGGGCCGGCGGCTCGCTCGACGACCTCGCCGTCTTCTACACCGAGGCCGGCCGCGCGCTGTGCCCGACCACGGTGCACAGCAGCGTGCAGGCCGCGCTGGCCATCGACCAGCTCGGCTCCCCGGACGCGAGGTCACGCTGGCTGCCGCCGCTCGCGTCCGGGACCACCCGGGCCACCACCGCGCTCTGGAACGCGCGCGACGCCGCCCTCGTCGCCCCCACGCTGCGCGCCGACGCCGCCGGAGAACGGTGGCGGCTCAACGGAACCGCGGACTATGTCCTCGATGCCGACGTCGCCGATCTCGTCGTGGCGTCGGCCGCAGCGGACGGGCGCACGCTGGTCGTCGTCGTCGACATCCGCGGTGTCGACGTGGAATCGCTCGACATGGCCGGTGGGCTCCGGGCGTTCACGCTGCGCTTCGACGACGTCACCGCCGACGCGGCGCTCGACGGAGTCACCGCACCGGCGCTGCGCCGGATCGCGAACACCGCGGTGGCGCTGGGATCACTCGACCTGGTCGGCGTCGGCCAGGCGGTGCTGGACCGCACCGTCGACTACACCAAGCTGCGTCACCAATTCGGCAGGCCCATCGCGTCGTTCCAGGCCGCGCAGCACCTGATCGCCAACATGCACATCGCCGTGTCGGCCGCGCGATTGGCCGCGCACGCGGCGGTGTTCTGGCTGGGCCGCGGCCGCGCGGCTACCAGGGAGACGGCCATCGCCCGCATGCATGCGGCCACCGCGGCCCGGCTGATCACGCTGGACGCCCATCAACTGCACGGTGGGATGGGATACGTCACCGAGACCGACCTGCACCTGTGGAGCGAGCGGGCACGGCTCGGGTCGACTTTCGGCGGCGGAGCCGACGTCGCCGCGGGCTGGCTGGAACGGAGTCCGCACGAGACAGACGAAGGAGAGCGCCGTTGAGCGAGGACAGTTTGATCGACGCCGAATCGGCGGCGCGCGTCGGCACGGTCGCCGCGTCGGCGACCGGCGAGGTGAATCGGCGCGATTGGCAACGCTGGGCGGCGGCGGTCGGGGACCACAATCCGCTGTATTTCGACCCCGATCACGCGAGGGCGAACGGGTATCGCGACATCATCTGCCCCCCACTGTTTCTGCAGTATGCGATCCTCGGCGTATCGCCGCTCGGGTCGCTGCGTCCCGACGGATCGTCCGGCGCGGTCTCGGGCAGTTTGGCGTTTCCCCGAGCCCCCAAGCGGATGGCCGGCGGGGAGAGCTTCACCTTTCACCTGCCCGCGTATGACCGCGACGAGATCGACATGGTCCGAACCATTTCCTCGATCGTCGAAAAGCAGGGCCGCTCGGGCGCATTCGTTCTCGTCACCTGGCACACGTTGTACCGCAACCAGCATCGCGACCTGCTGGCCGAAGCGTCGACGTCGATGATTGCCCGCCCCTAGAAAGGCTTTGTGCGCCATGTCCGATCAGCAGCCATTCTTCGAAGACGTCGCCGTCGGCGAGCACATTCCCACGCTCACCGTCTCCGTCGACGAAACCCAGATGTTCTTCTTCAGCGCCGCTACCTACAACGGCCATCGGATTCACTACGACAAAGACTGGGCGCGCGACACCGAAGGTTACGACAACGTCCTGGTTCACGGCCCCCTTCAGGCGGCGCTGCTGGCCCGCACCCTCGGCGACTGGATCGGTGGCCGCGGCCGGCTGGTGTCGTTCTCGGTGCAGAACCGGGCGGTCGCCTATCCCGGCGAATCACTGAGTTTCGGAGGTGAGGTCACCGGTAAACGGCTGAGCGACACGGGGATCGGGCTTATCGATCTCGTCATCGCCGGCCGGCGCGACGACACGATCCTCATGCCGGGGACTGCGACCGTCGAATTGCCGATGCGGGGAGCCGGCTGGTGACCGGGCTGCGCGGCGAGGCGGCCATCGTCGGCATCGCGGAGTTGCCCGCGCAGCGGCGCCCCACCCGAGCGCCCCTGTTCACCCTCGACCAGTACGCGGTGTTGGCGAAGATGGTGATCGACGACGCCGGAGTCGATCCCCGCCGCATCAACGGCCTGCTGACCCACGGCGTCGCCGAGTCGGCGATGTTCGCACCGGCCACCCTGTGTGAATACCTGGGTCTGGCGCTGGATTTCGGTGAGCGAGTCGATCTCGGCGGAGCCACCGCCGCCGGAATGATCTGGCGGGCTGCGGCGGCCGTCGAACTCGGCATCTGCGACGCCGCGCTCGCGGTCGTACCCGGCTCGGCGTCGGTTCCCCAATCTGGGCGCCGACCCGCACCCGGCCCGAACTGGTATGGGGCGTCCTCGAACAACTATGGCTCGCCGCAGGCCGAATTCGAGATCCCCTACGGCAACGTCGGCCAGAACGCGCCCTACGCGCAGATCGCCCAGCGCTACGCGGCGGAATTCGGTTACGACCCCGCCGCGGTCGCCAAGATCGCCGTCGACCAACGGACGAACGCGTGCGCGCATCCAGGAGCCGTGTTTCACGGCACCCCCATCACGGTGAACGACGTGCTGAACAGCCCGATGATCGCGGACCCCATCCGCATGCTGGAAACGGTGATGCGCGTGCACGGGGGAGTGGGCGTGCTGATCGCCAACGCCGACATCGCCCGCCGCGGCCGCAACCGCCCGGTCTGGATCAAGGGCTTCGGCGAACACATCGCCTTCAAAACCCCGACCTACGCGAAGGATCTGCTGTCCACCCCGATCGCGCGCGCCGCCGACCGCGCGTTCGCGATGGCCGGGCTGGACCGGTCAGATGTCGACGTCGCGTCGATCTACGACTGCTACACCATCACGGTGCTGATGAGCCTGGAGGACGCGGGATTCTGCGCCAAAGGCGAAGGCATGTCGTGGGTCGGCGAGCATGACCTGACCCACCGCGGCGACT
The DNA here is from genome assembly GCF_059812385.1 of Mycobacterium sp. NGS58. Classification (NCBI taxonomy): domain Bacteria; kingdom Bacillati; phylum Actinomycetota; class Actinomycetes; order Mycobacteriales; family Mycobacteriaceae; genus Mycobacterium; species Mycobacterium sp. NGS58. The sequence continues at coordinate 93,713 of NZ_JCALCO010000015.1, forward strand.
TCCCGCTCAACACCGCGGGCGGACAGTTGTCGTTCGGCCAGGCCGGAATGGCCGGTGGCATGCACCACGTGGTGGACGGCGCACGCCAGATCATGGGCCGGGCGGGCGACGCCCAAGTCCCCGATTGCCACACGGCGTTCGTGACCGGCAACGGCGGCATCATGAGCGAACAGGTCGCGCTGATCCTGCGGGGGGACTAGGCATGAATCATCCCGTCCCTGAGCCGACGCCCGTCTCGCGGCCGTTCTGGGACGGCCTTGCGCAGCACCAGATCCTGGTCCAGTACTCGCCGTCGGCACGGCGCTACGTGTTCTATCCGCGCACGCTGGCCCCGGGCATACTGGCCGACGACCTGGAATGGCGCCAAATCGACGGTGCCGGAACGCTGTACACCTTCACCATCGCCCGCAGGCCCACGGGGCCGCCGTGGGCGGACGCGCTGTCGCAGCTGCTCGCGGTGGTGCAGTGGGATGCCGGACCGAAATTCAGCACCGAGCTGGTCGACGTCGACCCGGGCGACATCCGGATCGGGATGCCGGTGGTGCCGGTGTTCTACGATCTGCCTGAAGAGGGCCTCACCCTCTTGAGGTATCGGCCCGCATGACCTTGGCGACGAGGTCGGAGGTGCACATGGACGACCCGCTCAACGGCGTGGTGCAGGAGCTGCTCGACCAGTTGAACGCCGGATTCCCGCGCGTCGAGAACATGACCGGCCCGCAGGCCCGCGCTGATACCCATGAGGGCCTGGCTCCGGCGGTGATCGTGACGGCCGGGTCGGATCCGCTGCACAGCGAGGGCTGCGACTACGCGCGCCGGTTGCGTCGCGCGGGAGTCCCCGTGGTGCACCGGGACTTCCCCGGGCTGTTCCAAGGCTTCATGACCATGCAAGCGCTTCCGCCGGCAACATCGGCACAGCATCTGGTCTTCGGCGACCTGCGCGAGCTGCTGCATCCGGCGGACCGGAGCGCGGTGTCGTGACCGAAGTCAGCGACGTCATCGTCATAGGTGCCGGGTTCGCCGGGCTCTACGCCGTGCACCGGGCGGCCTCGTCGGGCCTGTCGGTGACCGCGATCGAGGCCGCGCCCGACGTGGGCGGCACCTGGTATTGGAACCGCTACCCCGGCGCGCGCTGCGACGTCGAAAGCGTGGACTATTCTTACTCTTTCGACGAAGGACTACAGCAGAGCTGGCAGTGGACCGAACGCTTCGCCGCCCAACCGGAGATCCTGGCCTACCTGCGACACGTTGCCGACCGCTTCGATCTGCGGCGCCACTATCGGTTCGGTGTCGACGCCGTCGGCGCCACGTTCGAGCGGGGTCTGTGGCATGTCGAGACCGCCGCCGGGGACGTGTACGCCGCGCAATTCCTGTTATGCGCGACCGGTTGCCTGTCGGCGGTGAATCGGCCGAATATCCCGGGCGCTCACGACTTCTCGGGTGAGGTGTATTTCACGGCCGCTTGGCCCCGCGAAGATCCCGAGCTGCGCGGCAAGCGGGTGGGCCTGATCGGCACGGGATCGTCCGGCATCCAGGTGGCGCCGATCATCGCCGCACGCGCCGAAAGCCTGGTGGTATTTCAGCGGTCCGCGAACTACACCATCCCGATGCCCAACCGGCCATGGTCGGTCGAGGAACAGCGAGAAATCCAGGAGCAGTACCCGGAGCGTCGCCGGGCCTCCGCCTATGCGGCGGCGGGCACACCGCACGGCACCTACCACAAGAAGGCCCTCGACACCGAGGCTCACGAACGGTCCGAAGCGCTGTGGAAGCGCTGGCGCGAAGGCGGCGTCCTGTTCGCCAAGACCTTCCCGGACCAGACCAGCGACCTGTCCGCCAACGACGTCGCCAGGACGTTCGCGGAGGAGCGGATCCGGGAGATCGTCGCCGATCCCTTGGTGGCAACGGATCTCATCCCGGTCGATCACCCGATCGGAACCAAGCGGATCTGCACCGACGACGGCTACTACGCCACCTTCAACCGCGACAATGTTCGGCTGATCAACCTGCGCCGTGAGCCCATCGACGCGATCACCGCCGACGGCGTACGAACCGGCGAGGCGACGTACCCCTGCGACGTGCTGGTCTTCGCGACCGGATTCGACGCCATGACCGGGGCGTTGACCCGAATCGATCCCAAAGGTCCGGGGGGACAACGACTGCGCGACATCTGGGCCGACGGCCCGGTGACCTTCCTCGGTCTGATGGTGCCGGGGCTGCCGAACCTGTTCACCATCAGCGGGCCGGGCAGCCCCTCGGTGCTGGCGAACATGGTGCTGCACGCCGAGGTTCAGGTCGACTGGGTCACCGAACTGGTGCGAACCGCACACCGGCGAGGGGTCAGCGAGGTCGAGCCACGCCGCGATGCGGCGCTCGCCTGGACCCAGCACGTGGCCCAGGCGGCCGAGCGCACGCTGTTCCCCAAGGCGGCATCCTCCTGGTACCTGGGCGCCAACATCGAGGGCAAGAAGCGGGTCTTCATGCCCTACATCGGCGGCTTCGGCACCTACCGGCGCCACTGCGATGCGGTGGCCCGCAGTGATTACGCGGGGCTGGTGCTGACCACCCGATGAAGACGAGGAGGTGAACGCATGCCGGAGACGGTTCAGCAGCTACTGCGCCAGCGTCGCGGCGACGACACTGTGGCCCTCGCCTACGGCGACAAGACCTGGACCTGGCGCGAGCACCTCGCCGAGGCAGAGGCGGAAGCCGCGGCGGTCATCGCGCTCGCGGACACGGCACGACCGCTGCACGTCGGTGCGCTGCTGGGGAACTCGCCGGCCATGTTGCGGGCCATGGCGGCGGCCGGGCTCGGCGGCTACGTGCTGTGCGGGATCAACACCACGCGGCGCGGGACCGGACTGCTGACCGACATCCGGCGATCGGACTGCCAGATGCTGCTCGTCGACCCCGAGCATCTCGAGCTGCTGGACGGGTTGGAGCTCAACGGCATTCAGGTACTCGACGTGACCGGCGGCTGCTACGCCGAAGCCGTCGCGGCCGCGCCCCCGCTGGTCCCGGTCCGCGAGGTGGCGTCCGCCGATACCCTGATGATGATCTTCACGTCGGGCACCAGCGGTGACCCGAAGGTGGTCCGGTTCGCCCATGGCATGGCGATCATGTGCGGTGCCAGCCTGATTTACCAATACGAAGTCACCGCCGACGATGTCTGCTACCTGTCGATGCCGCTCTTCCATTCCAACGGTGTCGCCGCGGGCTGGGCGGTCGCCATCGGGTGCGGCGCCACCATGGTGCCGGCGCGGTTTTCGCCGTCCCGTTTTCTGGACGACGTTCGCCGCTACCGGGTGACATACCTGAACTACGTCGGCAAGCCGCTGGCACTGATCCTCTCCACCCCCGAACGTCCCGACGACGCCGAGAACACCCTGCGGGTGGCGTTCGGCAACGAGGCCACCGATCGCGATATCGCCGAATTCGCAAGGCGTTTCGGGTGTCGCGTCATCGACAGCTTCGGCTCCAGTGAATTCGCGGTCATCGTGGTGCGCGAGGACGGTACCCCGGCGGGCTCCATCGGCAAGCCGTATCCCGGGGTGGGCATTTACAACTCGACCACGTTGCGGGAGTGCGAGGCCGCACGGTTCGACGCCCACGGCGCGCTGATCAACTTCGACGAGGCCGTCGGTGAGCTGGTGAACACGCAGGGTGCGGGGCCCTTCGCCGGTTACTACAACGATCCGGACGCCACCGCCGAGCGGATGCGGCACGGGATGTACTGGTCGGGTGATCTGGCCTACCGCGACGCGGCGGGCTGGATTTACCTCGCCGGGCGGACGGCCGACTGGATGCGGGTGGACGGGGAGAACCTGGCGGCCGGCCCGATCGAGCGGATTCTGGCGCGGCTACCCGAAGTCAGCCAGGTCGCCGTCTATGCGGTCCCCGACGAGCGAGTGGGCGACCAGGTGATGGCGGCCCTGGTGCTGCGGCCCGGGGCAAGGCTGAGCCCGCATGATTTCGAGAGATTCCTTGCCGCGCAGGCCGACCTGTCCCCGAAGGCGTGGCCGCGTTATGTGCGCATCAATGATCAGCTGCCCGCGACCGCGACGAACAAGATCCTCAAGCGCGCGCTGATCGCGGCGGGAGTCACCGCAGGCGACGGCCTATTGTGGACGCGCCCCGCACGCGGCACCGGCTACGCGCCGGTGGACGGAACCGTCGTCCCCCGCGCGGCATCCGCCCTTGGAACATGAGCTTTGCGGGCGGCCTCAGCCCACTTCCTCAACTGGTTCGGGCTGGGGCGCTTCGCCGAAGCGCGCCAGCACCAGTGTTCCGCACACGGCGACGGCGAACCCGGCGACCACCAGCCAGCCGAGCCCGGCGCGAGCGGCGTCGCCCAGCCACGCCACCCCGACGAGCGCGGGTGCCAGCGTCTCACCCACGACCATTCCGGCGACGGCCGTGGTCACCGATCCGCGATGCAATGCGGAGGTGAGCAATAGGAACCCCGCGGCGCCCCCCGCTGCGGCCGCGTACAGGGCCGGGTTGGCGTAGAAGGAGAGTTTGGTGGGATCGATCGCCTCGATGAGGCGCACGGCCACCTCGACCACGCCGAATCCAGTTCCGGCGCCCAGCCCCAGCACGAGCGCACGCACCCGGTCGGGCAGACGCCCCGCGGCCGCCCCGCCGACGAACATCGCGGCCACCACGCCCAGCAGCGCCCACCCGAGGCCGGCCGGGGCGTGCCGAAAGTGGCCTGGCCCGGCGGCGAGGGCGAGGACGACCAGGCTGACGCAGACGACGCCGACGGCCGTCCACTCGGTCGCCGACAAGCGCGCCGACAGCACCCATGCGGCGACGACCCCGGTGACGGCGATCGACGCGGCCAGCGCCGCCGCGACCACGTAGATCGGTACCAGGCGCAGCGCGGCGACCTGCAACGCAAACCCGACGACGTCGAGGCCCACCCCGACCAGATAGCGCCACTGCCGGACGGCTCGCAACAGCAACACCGCATCGACCCCCGACCCGCTGCCCGCCTCCACCGATCGCGTTCCGGCCGCTTGCAGCACGGTCGCCGTTCCGTAGCAAAGCGAGCAGCCCAGCGCGAGGAGGAAGCCGATCAGCACATCAACCGACACTAGGCGTCGCGGTGACCGGCTGCTGGGTCGCCTGACCGCCCGAAACATCTGAACAAACGTTTGGGCGACCCTCGGTCTGGGCATCTCCCAGGTATCCATCGCAACAGGCCCCAATCGAGCGCCGAACGGCCAGTGAACGGCTGAGATACCGGTGTGAGCACTTCACGCATACGTTTGGCATTGTGCAACAACGACATTCAAAATAATGTTTAGAGTCGGTGTACACCTGTGTACTCTGGCGGCATGGCTGAACGTGGCGCGGAACCGCGCGTACCCCGGGGACGCCGGTTGTTCCTGCGAGCGGTGCGCCGGCTGTTCAGCCCGCTGCAGCCCGACGACTACCTCGAGATGATCAACCCGCTGTGGACCACCAAGGAGCTGCGCGGAAAGGTCGAGGGCATCGAGGCACAAGGTTCCGAGGCGGCCAGCGTGCTCATCCGTCCAGGGTATGAGTGGCCCGGCCACAAGCCCGGCCAGTACGTGCGCCTCGGCGTGGTGATCGACGGGGTCTACCACTGGCGCGCGTACTCACTCACTTCGGACCCCAGGCCCGACGACGGTCTGATCAGCGTCACGCCGAAAAGGGTCGACGGCGGAGTCGTATCGCCCTATCTCGTGCACAAGATTCAGCCGGGGGATCTGGTACGGCTCGGGGAGATCGAGGGCGTGTTCACGCTGCCCCAGCCGCTGCCGTCCAAGCTGCTGTTCATCAGCGCCGGAAGCGGCATCACGCCGATCATCAGCATGCTGCGCGACCTCGACCATCGCGACGAATTGGACGACGTGGTGGTCATTCATTCCGCGCGCACCCGCGAGCAGGCGATGTTTCTCGCCGCCCTGGAGGAGCTCGAGGAACGCCACGAGGGAATGCGGCTGGACCTGCGCCTCACCTCCGAGCAGGGGCGACTGACACCCGAGGACCTCGATGACGTGTGCCCGGACTGGCGCGAGCGCGAGGCCTTCTGCTCTGGTCCCGGTGAGATGCTCGACGCGCTGATCGAGCACTGGGAAGCGAACGGCGATTGCGAACGCCTGCACTTCGAGCGGTTCCAGCCCAAGATCGGCGGCGACGCGAACGCCGGCGAGGGCGGCACCGTCTGCTTCCTCGACAGCGAAAAGGAAGTCGAATGTGACGGCGGCACATCGATTCTCGAAGCCGGCGAAAAGGCCGGCCTCAATCTCGCGTTCGGCTGCCGAATCGGTATCTGCCACACCTGCGTCGGCACGCTGAAGTCGGGCAAGCTGCGTGACCTGCGCTCCGGCGATGTGATCGAGCCGACGGAGCAAGACGTGCGGATCTGCATCAACACCGCCGAAGGCGATGTCGAACTCGAACTGTGATCGAAAGGAGCGGCCCGTGACAACTGCCGTGAAGAAGTCTGGGGAAACACCGCTTTCCCGCCTGGGGGAACAAGAGCTGGAAAAGCTCGCGAAGGAATTCGACGCGATCCACGACGAGGTGTTCGCTGACCTCGGCGACCGCGACCGCCGATACATCAAGAACGTCATCTCGGCACAGCGACAGATAGTCGTGGTAGGCCGGGTGTTGTTGCTGGCGTCGCGCTCGAAAACCGCGTGGCTGCTGGGCACCGCCTGCCTCTCCATGGCCAAAATCCTGGAGAACATGGAGATCGGCCACAACGTGATGCACGGCCAATGGGATTGGATGAACGATCCCGACATCCACTCCTCGGTGTGGGACTGGGACACGGCGTCGACGGCCGAGTCGTGGAAGCACTCCCACAACTACATTCATCACACCTTTACGAACATCCTCGGCAAGGACAAGGATCTCGGCTACGAGATCATGCGGATCGACCCTAACCAGAAGTGGGAGCGCCGCTTTCTGTTCCAGCCGCTCTACAACCTGCTGCTCACGCTGCTGTTCGAATGGGGCGTCGCCGTCCATGACATGGACATCGACGCGATACGTAAGCGCGAGAAGCCGTGGTCGGAGGTGCGAAAGGACCTGCGGGGCATCGGCGTCAAGGCCCGCGCGCAAATCTACAAGGACTACCTCGGCTGGCCGGCGATCAGCGCCGGCGCATTCGCCCTGACCCAACTGGCGTTGCGCGGCCGCCTCGAACAGCCGGCGAAGTCACGGTTGGGCAGGAGGCTGCGCAAGGTGTCCAGCGGCGGGCGCATCGGCGCCGCCGCCAATTTCCTCGACAAAGTCGCGCCGGGCGTCGAAAGTACCTATCTGCGCACCCTGGTCGCCGATGCGATCGCGAACGTCATCCGCAACGTGTGGGCGCACGCGATCATCTTCTGTGGCCACTTCCCGGACCAGACCTACACGTTCACGCAGGAAGAGACCGAGAACGAGACGCGCGGGGGTTGGTACGTGCGCCAACTGCTCGGCGCAGCGAACATCGACGGCAGCCCGCTGTTCCACATCATCAGCGGCAATCTCGGTTACCAGGTCGAGCACCACCTCTACCCGGACATGCCGAGCAGTCGGTACTCCGAGATTGCTCCGCAGGTCAAAGACATTTGCGAGCGTTACGAGCTGCCCTACAACTCCGGCCCCTTCGGCAAGCAGTGGTTCACGGTGCACCGCACCATCTTCCGGTTGGCATTCCCCGGTGGGAAGCCCCGGCCGAAGCCCGGTCCTTACCACGGCAACGTCCATCGGCCCGACCCCGAACGCCCCAGCGAGGGCACCAGGTTCCGTGACCGCGTCCCGTCCGAACACCCCGCCGCGGGCCCGGAACACGGGTCCACCGGTGTCGAGGTGCAGCCGCCGCCGCGGGGCAAGGACTGATACTGACGTCCGTCCGTCAAAACTGAACCCGCCGCAACGCGCCATCGTGAATGATCTTTGACAGCACGGCACACGTGTTCGTGATGCGCGGGTGGGGGGCGGATGAGGCCAGCAGAGACGACCGGCACGTCCGCTGCCGACGACGGGGACGGCGCGAAGGCGAGCCGCGGCGATTTCGCCCGGCTGTGGCGCAGCCCCTTGCGGGGACCGTGGCTGACGTCGGTGTTCGGCTCGGTGCTACTGGTGACGCTGCCGATCGTCATTATCACCGGCCTGTTGTCCTACATCGCCTACGGGCCGCGGTTCGGACAGGCCATCCCCACCGACGTCGGCTGGCTCAAGCTGCCGACCTTCGACTGGCCCACCGATCCGTCGTGGCTGTACCGGCTGACCCAGGGACTTCATGTCGGGCTCGGGCTCATCCTCATCCCCGTGGTGCTGGCCAAGCTGTGGTCGGTGATCCCCCGGCTGTTCGTGATTCCGCCGGCACGGTCCATCGCCCAACTGCTGGAACGGATTTCATTGCTGATGTTGGTCGGCGGGATCCTGTTCGAGATCGTGACCGGCGTGCTCAACATCCAGTACGACTACATCTTCGGTTTCAGCTTCTACACCGCGCATTACTTCGGCGCCTGGGTGTTCATCACCGGCTTCGTCATGCACGTCGCGGTCAAGAGCCGGCGCATGTGGGCCGGCCTGCGCTCGCTGTCACCCCGTGACGTGCTGCGCAGCGGGCGCGCCGACACCAAGGCCGAGCCGTGGCAGCCCGACGGCCTTGTCGCCGCCGAACCCGGCCCGGTCACGATCAGCCGCCGCGGCGCCCTGGCGCTGGTGGCCGGCGGCGCCGTTTTCCTGGCGTTCCTCACCGCGGGGCAGACGCTGGGTGGTTGCGCACGGCCCGCCGCCCTGTTGCTGCCGCGCGGGCGCCGCGCCGGCGATGCACCAGGGGACTTCCAGGTCAACCGGACCGCGGCGGCGGCCGGCATCTCCGAACAAGACACGGGGGAGCGCTGGCGGCTCACCCTGACCGGCGGCCCCCGTCCGGTGACATTGGACCGCGCGGCCGTGCTGGCGATGCCGCAGCACACGGCTGTCCTGCCGATCGCCTGCGTCGAAGGTTGGTCCACCACCCAAACGTGGAGCGGCGTGCGACTGGCCGACCTCGCCCGGCTCGCCGGTGTGTCGGCACCGGAATCCGCACGGGTGTCGTCGCTGGAACGGTCTGGCGCCTTCACCGGCGCGACGCTGCAAACCAACCAGGTGCTGCACCCGGACGCGCTGCTGGCGCTGCGCGTGAACGGCAACGATCTGTCCCCGGATCACGGCTTCCCCGCGCGGATCATCGTGCCCGCGCTACCGGGCGTGCACAACACGAAATGGGTGGCCTCCATTGCCTTTCGGGCTGCCGCACATGCGTAGCGCATTCGCACGGATTTACGGATCCCACCCCCTGCACCTGCTGACGATGATCGCCGGGTTCGCACTGCTGGGCTACGTCATCGTCGTCATCAGACCGGTCACCCTGTGGAACACACACGTCTGGTGGCAATCGATCATCGTGTGGTTCGCCGCTGCCATCATCGCCCACGACCTGCTGTTGTTTCCCGTCTATGCCTCTGTCGACCGGTTGCTGTCGCGCGGCCATGCCCAGCCTTTTCCGGCGCGTGCCGAAGCCGGTGTGCCGGTGCTCAATTACCTTCGGGTGCCCGCGCTGGGCGCGGGGCTGACACTGCTGGTGTTCCTGCCCGGCATCGTGGAACAGGGGGCCGCCACCTACCGGGCCGCGACCGGCCAGAACCAGGACCCGTTTCTAGGTCGCTGGCTGCTGTTGACGGCCGCGATGTTCGCGGTCAGCGCCGGAATCTACGCAGTAAGGCTGGCGCTGGCGCACAAACGAACCCGGCCACACCGGCCTCCTCGCCCCAGATGATGAGGTGACGCCACGTCCGCGCAGCCGGCGCGTCTACTGACGGGCGATTACTCTGGTGCGTTATGGGGAGCCAGAACGCCACGGCACGTGCCGCGCTGTGCGGGTGGGTGACCGGGTTCGTCCTGGCGGCGGGTCTCGCGACGGGTGCCGCGCCGGCGGCCATCGCCGGTTCGTCGGTCCCGCCACCGGCTCCGGGCGGCGCCACGCCGGTGCAACCCGTTGGGGGAGGTGGCTGCATCATCGGGCTCAATTGCGGGTGCACTCGCAACTGTCACCCGCCGCGACCGCACCCTCCGGACGTTGTCGACAACAACCAGCACGCCCCACCCGCCCCGCCGAATCCCTAGCGCGGAAACCGCCGGTGGCTTTCCTATCATTTGGTGATGAGCGTCGGTGGGCTGGAAACCATGGGCTCGCCGGCATTCACCGGCGAGGACTCGGCCCGGTTTCGGGCCGCCGGCTGGTGGTGCGATTCGACGCTGTCGGACGCGGTGCGTCGCAACGCCCAACGAACACCGGATCGTCCCGCCTACCTCGATTACGGCGACTCGGCGTTAACCTGGCGTGAATTCGACCGCGCTGCAACGCGATTAGCCGAGGAGCTGGCCGGGATTGGCGTCGCCCGTGGAGATCGGGTGGCGGTATGGCATGGCGACTCCGCGGCCATTCACGTGCTGTTCGTGGCGATCGAACGCTGCGGGGCGGTGGTTGTCGGCCTCGGCGCGCGCGCCGGCACCCGCGAGGCGTCGGCGGTCCTGCGCAGCGCCCAGCCGAAAATCATGATCACCGATCCGGGCCACGCCGGGGCCGCCGCGCAAGTTGCCGACGAACTGGGAGTGCCCGGGATGGTTTTGCGCCGCGACGACGGGACACTCCGCCTCGATGTCGAGGCCCAGCCCAAGGCGCTGGCGGGCGGCCGCGGACTCGGCCCCGACGACGTGTTCCTGATCAACTCGACGTCCGGGACCACCGGGCTGCCCAAGTGCGTCGTGCACACCCAGAACCGTTGGCACTACTTCCACCAGAAGGCCGTCGTCAACGGGCGGCTGGCCGGCGACGAAGTATTCCTGCCGGTCATCCCCACCCCATTCGGATTCGGGCTGTGGACCAGCCACACCACGCCGATCTACCTCGGCGCCACTGCGGTGATTCTGGGCCGGTTCACCGCCGAAGCCACCTGCGAGGCGATAGCCCGGCACAAAGTCACCGTATTATGTTGCGTCAGCACGCAATTGACCATGCTCCTGGCGGATGCGGCCAGTCGCCGCCACGACCTCAGTTCCCTGCGCGTCGTCTACACCGGCGGGGAGGCGTTGCCGTATCGGCCCGCGGCCGAGTTCGAGGAACTCACCGGCGCGAAAATCCTGCAGTTCTACGGCTCCAACGAGACCGGACTGCTCAGCGCGACCACCCTCGAGGACTCCCGCGAGCGGCGGCTGCGCACCGGCGGCCGTCTCGTCCCCGAAATGAATGTCCGGCTGTTCGACGGAGACCGGGACGTGACCGCAACAGGACGCGGACAGCCCGCGTGCCGCGGGCCGGCGACCAGCCTCGGGTACCTTGGCGGCACCGACCACGACAAGCTGTTCACCCGCGACGGGTGGATGCGCATGGGCGACATCTGTGAAGTCGACGCCGACGGCTATCTGCGTGTCACCGGGCGCACGTCCGATTTCATCGTGCGCGGCGGCAAGAACATCAGCGCGAGCCAGGTCGAAGACGCCGTCATGTCGCATCCGGCCATCGCGATAGCGGCGGCGGTCGCCATGCCCGATCCGGTGTTCGGCGAAAAGGTCTGCCTCTACGCCGAACTCATGCCCTCCGCCTCCGTCGACCTGCCCGGCCTCGTCGAACACCTGCTGGCGCTGGGGGTTTCCAAGGAACTGCTGCCCGAACGGCTCATCGTTCTCGCCGAGCTGCCCCGGTCATCCGGCGGAAAGATAGCCAAAGGGCGGCTGCGCGAGGATATTGGAGCCAGAATGGAGGCTGGTCATGAACGCTCCTAACGCACGCCGTGGCGGGTTGGAAGTCTGGGCGCCGTCGGTGGTTCCGCCCATCGGCGTCGACCTCTCCGACGAGCAGGCGCTGGCCATCGCCTTCCGTCACCTGGCCGGCGTCGGGTTCGCCGAGAACATGGCCGGGCACATCACCTGGCAGCTCGACGGGCGGACCGACATGTTCGTCAACCCGTGGGGACTGTGGTGGCAGGAGATCACCGCCTCCGATATCTGCGTGGTCGACGGTGACGCCCGCGTGGTCAGCGGGCGCTGGGACGTCACCCCGGCCATCCACATCCACACCGAACTGCACCGGGCGCGCGACGACGCCCGCGTGGTGATCCACAACCACCCGTACTACGCGTGCGTGCTGGCCGCGCTGGGCAGGCTGCCGGAGCTGGTGCACCAGACGGGTTCGCTCTTCCTCGACGACCTGTGCCTGGTCGACACCTACGACGGCGAAATCGACGGCCCCGCGCGCGCCGCGGAACTCGCTGCCCGGATCGGCGGCGCCAACCTGACGATCCTGGCCAATCACGGGGTCATCGCGACCGGCCGCAACCTGCCCGAAGCCGTCTACCGCGCGGCGTCCATCGAGCGCGTCTGCAAGCTGGCCTACGACGTGATGCTCACCGGGAGGGATCCGCTGAGCATGAATTGGTCGGACATGGCCGGCATGCAACGGTCGCTGATCGAACGCGCCGCCGACGTGTACTGGGCCGGGGCGGCGCGCATGACCATCAAGGCCGACGCCGATGTGCTCACCTGAGGTTCACCCAAAGCCCCCACGGCACACTCGATGACACCGCGGAAGGCGCCCGAATGAAATCGATCGACGAGCTGGCCACCGACCTGAACTTCACCACGGCGAAGACCGGCGCCGAGCGTTCGGTCACCTTTCTGCCGGATCCGCCCCGCGCCCCGCGCCGCTACACGGTGATCTCGGTGGATGACCACATCGTCGAGCCTCCGGACACGTTCACCGGCCGCCTGCCCCGCAAATTCGCGGACCGTGCGCCGAAAGTCGTCGAGACCGACGGCGGGGGACAGACGTGGGTCTACGACGGGAAGGAGCTGCCCAACGTCGGCTTCAACGCGGTGGTCGGACGGCCGGTGGCGGAATATGGTTTCGAGCCGGTGCGATTCGACGAAATGCGCAGGGGTGCATGGGATATCCACGCCCGGGTCAGGGACATGGACCTCAACGGCATCTACGCCTCGCTGAACTTCCCGTCGTTCCTGCCGGGCTTCGCCGGGCAGCGGCTGCAGCTGGTGACCACCGATCGCGACCTGGCGCTGGCCTCAGTGCGGGCATGGAACGACTGGCATTTCGACGTCTGGGCGGGGTCGTATCCCGACCGGATCATTCCCTGCCAGCTGCCGTGGCTGCTCGACCCCGAACTCGGCGCGAAGATGATCCGCGAGAACGCCGAACGCGGCTTTCACGCCGTCACGTTCAGCGAGAACCCGGCGATGCTCGGATTGCCCAGCATCCACACCGGCCACTGGGATCCGATGATGGCGGCCTGCGCCGAAACCGGCACCGTGGTGAACCTGCACATCGGTTCATCGGGGTCGTCACCGTCCACCACGGCGGACGCGCCACCGGACGTGCAGGGTGTGCTGTTTTTCGCCTACGCGATTTCCGCCGCGGTCGACTGGTTGTACTCCGGACTGCCCAGCCGGTTCCCCGACCTCAAGATCTGTCTGTCCGAGGGCGGAATCGGTTGGGTGGCGGGGCTCCTCGACCGCCTCGACCACATGCTCAGTTATCACGCGATGTACGGCACCTGGCAGTCGTTCGGTGAGCCTCTGACCCCCGCGGAGGTGCTGACCCGCAACTTCTGGTTCTGTGCGGTCGAAGACAAGTCTTCGTTCGTGCAGCGCGAACGGATAGGTGTGGACAACATCATGCTGGAAGCCGACTACCCGCATTGCGACTCCACCTGGCCGCACACCCAACAAACGATCCACGAGCAAATCGGTGACCTACCGGCCGATGTCATCCGGAAATTCAGCTGGGAGAATGCATCTCGCCTGTACCGGCACCCGGTTCCCGCCGAGGTGCAACAGAACCCCGAGGCGTTCTGACCCGGATGGCGACGGACAAAGTCGACTTCAGTTCGGTGCCTTGGGGTTCGGTGGAGTGGACCAACCTCGTGACCCTGTATCTGCGTGCCCACGAAAGCCGCACGGAAAGGCCGATTCTGGGGGATAGGCCGGCCGCGGAAGCGGTGGATCGGATCGCGTACGACTTCAAGCGAATCCACCGGACGTCATGGCCGGCGGCCAATCAATACCTGGTTACTTTGCGGGCCAAACGGCTCGACAACTGGTGCGCCGACTTCCTCGCCCGCCATCCGGATGCCGTTGTGCTGCATCTGGGTTGCGGCCTCGACGGGCGCGCGTTCCGGCTTGCCGTACCGCCGACCGTGTTGTGGTTCGATGTCGACCAGCCGAGCGTGATCGGGCTACGGCGTCGGCTCTACGTCGACACCGAGCGCTACCGGATGATCGGCTCGTCGGTGACCGAACTGCAGTGGCTCGATCAAGCCCCGACCGGACGCCCGACTCTGATAGTCGCCGAGGGCCTGCTGATGTACCTGCACGAGCGGGAAGTGCGGCGGCTGCTGCAGCGCCTGACCGACCGATTCGCCAGCGGCGAAATGCATTTCGACACGCTCTCGGCCCTGGCGCCGCTGATGTCCAAGTTCTTCACCAGGGGAATCATCAAGTGGGGCATTCGGGACGCGCGCGAGATTGCAACCTGGAACCCCCGGCTGCGGTTCCTCGAGCAGACACCCGTGCTGACCGACTACAAGCGAATTCCCTCGGCCGCGGTGCGGTTGATCTACCAGTTCACGTGGCTGACGGCCGGTCGCCACTACGACGTGCTCAACCGCTTCGAATACTGACCAGCTGATCACAGGTCGGATGCCAGTCGGCACAGAATGTCGCAGGCGGGCTCCGCGGTCGCGTGCCGGTATCCGGTGCCCGCCCACAGGTGCACGTAGTCGGGCTTGCCCGCCGCCGCGGCGGCCTTGCGCAGCGGGCTGGTCAGGTAGTGGATGGCGGGATAACCCGCCGGCGCCTCGGCTTCGTGGGCGTCGATGAACGCGTTGCGCAGGCCGCGGGCCGGCCGGCCGGTGAATGCCCGGGTAAGCACCGTCTCGGTGTAGGCGGGATCGGCCAGTGCCGCCTGATGAGTCGCAGAGGCGCCGCTCTCGGTGGCACGTAGCAGCACGGTGCCGACGGCGGCCGCGGTCGCACCCGCGCGGATCACTTCGGCCACCGCGGCGGGGGTGGCCAGCCCGCCGGTCGCCATCACCGGCAGGGGCACTTTCGCGACCACTTGCCGCACCAACTCGACGATCGGGACCGGTGTCAACACCCGCTGCGGGGTAAGCGTGCCGGAATGGCCGCCGGCGGCGGCGGCCTGCACGGCGAGCATGTCGACGCCGGCGTCGTGCGCCTCGCCCGCCTCCTCAGCCGTGGTGACCGTCTGGACCACGACGCTGTTGGCGCGTTGCAGCGCGGCGATCACGTCGCGCGGCGGAATGCCGAACGTGAAAGACACCATGGGAACCGGGTCGTCGAGCAACAGCGCGATCTTCTCGTCGAATCTGTCGTTGTCCTCGATGGGCTCGGGCGGCAGCGTCACCCCGAACTGGTCGGCCTCGGCCTGCATGATCTCGGCGTAAGCGTGGTAACGCTGCGGGTCCACCGGCACCGGATTGGGTGCGAAGACATTGACCCCGAACGGGATTCCGTCGGCGCGAACGGCTTTGATCTCACCCTCGATGGCCTCGACGGTCTTGTATCCGGCCGCTAGCAGGCCAAGCGCACCCGCGCGGTTGGCGGCCGACACCATGGCCGGGGTGGTCGGGCCGCCCGACATCGGGGCCGCCACCAGCGGAACGGACATTCCAAACTGCGCCAACATCGCCATGTCCTTTCGCTGTTCGGTGGCCTTGCCTGCCTCGACAATATCGGCGTCGAGCCGGTGCGGCAGCATTCCGCCCCGGCGACCGACCTGGCAGGATGCGTGAGCGTGACACGCCCCAATTTCCTCGTGATCGTTGCAGACGACCTCGGGTTCTCCGACCTCGGTGCCTTTGGCGGCGAGATCGAGACGCCCAACCTCGATCGGCTGGCGCACGCGGGTATCCGGCTCACCGATTTTCACTCGGCGCCGGCCTGTTCACCGACCCGGGCGATGTTGTTGACCGGGACCGACCATCACATCGCCGGCATCGGCACGATGCTCGAGGTCGCGGCGCCGAACTTCCGCGGCGCGCCCGGGTACGAGGGTTATCTCAACCAACGGGTCGTCGCGTTGCCGGAACTATTGCGCGACGCCGGCTACCTGACCCTGATGTCGGGTAAATGGCATCTGGGCGCAACGATCGAGACTTCGCCGTGGGCGCGCGGTTTCGAGCGCTCGTTCGCCCTGCTGCCGGCCGGTGCCAGCCACTACGGCGGCTCGGGGGCGCGCGGATTCTCACCCGTGCCAACGCTCTACACCGAAGACGACCGATTCGTCACCGTCGACGACGACTTCTATTCCTCGGACTCCTATACCGACACACTGTTGCGCTACCTCGAAGAGCGCGCCCCCGAAGACGACCGGCCCTTCTTCGCCTACCTGCCCTTCCAGGCCCCGCACTGGCCCCTGCAGGCGCCCGACGAATCCATCGCGAAGTATCGGGGCCGTTACGACGCCGGGCCGGACGCGCTGCGTGAGGAGCGCCTGGGCGCACTCAAGCGGCTCGGTCTATGTCCACCCGATGTCGTCGCGCACCCGGTGGTGGCCGACGGCGCCCCCGAGTGGGCCGACATGACCGACGAGCAGCGCGCAGTGTCGGCCCGCAGCATGGAGGTCTACGCGGGGATGGTCGACCGGATGGACTACAACGTCGGCCGGGTGATCGACTTCCTCTCGGCGAGCGGCGAACTCGACAACACCGTCGTCATCTTCATGTCCGACAACGGCGCCGAGGGCGCGATCGTGGAGGCGATGCCACTGCGCGGTCCCCAGATCGCCGCACAGATCGAAAAGCATTGCGACAACAGCCTGGACAACCTCGGCCGGCCCACGTCGTTCATCTGGTACGGCCCTCGCTGGGCCCAGGCCGCCACCGCCCCGTCGCGACTGCACAAGGCGTTCACCACCCAGGGCGGAATCCGCGTCACCGGCTTCGTCACCTGGCCCGGATTCACCCGGCAACAGCAGATCGGCACCGCGTTCAGCACGGTCATGGACATCGCGCCGACCCTGCTCGAGCTGGCCGGGATCACGCACCCGGGCAGGTCTTACCGAGGCCGCGAGGTGGCCGCGATGCGCGGCCGCTCACTGGTGGATTACCTGACGGGCGCCGCCGAGACCGTGCACGACGCCGGCGCCGGCACCGGCTGGGAGCTGTTCGGCCGCCGCGCCGTCCGACAGGGCGACTGGAAGGCGCTGTACCTGCCGCCACCGTACGGCCCGGGCAGCTGGCAACTCTACGATCTGGCCTCCGACCCCGGCGAGATCGACGACCTGGCCGCGTCGCGTCCCGACAAGCTGGCCGAGCTGCTGACGTTGTGGGATCGCTACGTCGAGGAAACCGGCGTGATCCTCGACCCAGTCTCCGTGTATGACGTTCAACTGTGAGGATTTCGGTGCCGCTTATGCTTGAGCGTTGATGGTCGAGACAACGACGTGCGCGGTCGTCGGCGGCGGCCCGGCTGGCATGGTGCTGGGTCTGCTGCTGGCCCGGGCCGGCATCGAGGTCACCTTGCTGGAAAAGCACGGCGACTTCCTGCGTGACTTCCGCGGCGACACGGTGCATCCGACGACGCTGCAGCTGCTCGACGAACTGGGCTTGGGGGAGCGGTTCGCGGAACTGCCCTACAGCAAACTCCGCAGGGGCACTTTGGAATCCGGCGGCCGCTCGGTGACCTACCTGGACTTCGAGCGGATCCGGCAACCGCACAAATACATCGCCATGGTGCCGCAGTGGGATCTACTGAACCTGCTTGCCGAAGCGGCCCAGGCCGAACCCACTTTCACCTTGCGCATGCGCACCGAGGTCACCGGGCTCCTCCGGGACGGCAACCGCGTCACCGGGGTGCGCTACGACGGGGCCGACGGCCCCGGCGAACTCAGGGCCGAATTGACGGTCGCCTGTGACGGCCGGTGGTCGATCGTGCGTCAGGTGGCCGGGCTCAACGCGCACGAATACCCGGCGAACTTCGACGTGTGGTGGTTCAAGCTACCGCGCGATGGCAACGCGGATCATTCCTTTTTGCCACGGGTGGGTCCGGGCAAGGCGCTGGCGGTGATCCCGCGCGAGGGCTACAACCAGATCGCCTACATCGGCCCCAAGGGCGGCGACGCCCGGCTGCGCGCACGGGGGATCGAGGCGTTCCGGCGCGACCTCGATGCGCTCCTGCCGGATATGCCCAACTCGGTCGCCGCCTTGCAATCCATGGATGACGTGAAGCACCTCGACGTGCGCGTGAATCGGTTGCGCCGCTGGCACACCGGCGGGCTGCTCTGCATCGGCGACGCGGCCCACGCGATGTCTCCACTGGGCGGGGTCGGCATCAACCTGGCCATCCAGGATGCCGTTGCCGCCGCGACCGTGTTGGCCGAACCCTTGCGGCGCCGCCGCGTCACCGAGCGCGACCTGGCCGCGGTCCGCCGTCGCCGTGGGCTGCCCGCCGCGCTGACCCAGACGGCTCAGCGAGTGCTGCAGACCGTGTTGCTGCGCCCGGTCTTTCGTGGCGCGGATCCCAAACCGCCCGCGCTGCTGCTGCATGTGCTGCGCCGGCTGCCGTGGCTGTCGGCGGTGCCCGCCTATTTCGTCGGCGTCGGGGTCAGGCCCGAGCATGCGCCGGCATTCGCCCGACGGGGACCGCAGGGACGCGATGGCTGACACCGCGATACGCATCGGCATCCTGGGGGCGGCCAGAATAGCGCCGCTGGCGTTGATCAATCCCGCCACGAAGAACCCGGAGGTCGTCGTGGCGGCGGTCGCGGCCCGCGACGTGGCGCGCGCGCGGGCGTTCGCGGCACAACACGGCATCGCTGCGGTGCACGGCGATTACGGGGCGCTGATCGCCGACCCCGGTATCGACGCCATCTACAACCCGTTGCCCAACGGCCTACACGGACGTTGGACCCGGGCCGCACTGGCCGCGGGCAAACACGTGCTGTGCGAAAAGCCGTTCACCGCCAACGCGGCCGAGGCGCGTGAAATCGCTGAACTGGCGGCCGATTCGGACCGCGTGGTGATGGAGGCCTTCCACTACCGCTATCACCCGCTGACGCTGCGTGCCGAGGAAATCATCGCCTCCGGCGAGCTGGGCGCCCTGCAGCACGTGGAGGCCGCGCTGTGTTTCCCGCTGCCGAAGTTCTCCGACATCCGCTACAACTACGAGCTTGCCGGCGGGGCGACGATGGACGCCGGATGCTACCCGGTGCACATGGTCCGCACGTTCGGTGGACCCGCCGCCCCGGAAGTCGTTGCGGCACAGGCCAAATTGCGAGACGGCCAGATCGACCGCGCCATGACCGCCGACCTGAGGTTCCCGGCGGGCCACACCGGTCGGGTGCGCTGCTCGATGTGGTCATCGCGGTTGCTGCAGATCAGCGCTCGGGTGATCGGCGAACACGGGGAGCTGCGAATTCTGAATCCCGTGCTGCCACACTACTTCCATCGGCTCTCGGTGCGGTCGCGGCGGGGAAAACGGGCGGAACGGTTCGGGCGGCGTCCCTCCTACGCGTATCAATTGGATGCATTCGTCGGGGCCGTGCTGCGCGGCGAACCGATCAAGACCACGCCGAGCGACGCCATCGACAACATGACCGTCATCGATGCGATCTATCGCGCCGCGGGCCTCCCGCTGCGCTACCCGAGCTGAACTTCCGACAGCAATCGGCGCGCGGCCTCGACACACGGACGCAGGCGGTCGATCGGGCTCACCCCAGCCAGCGCCAATGACCGCCTGGGAACTTCGATTTCGAGCACGGTATCGACGGGAAGCGCGGACAGAAGGTCGTGCAGCGGAAGTTCACCTTCGCCGGGAACCAAGCGCTCGAACATGGCTTCCTCCAGGTAATTGCCGGTGCGCGGCCGCAGCGTGGCGTCGTTGAGCTGGGCGTAGCCGATCTGATCGGCATCGACGGCGGCCAGGTCCGTGGCCCCCGAACCCGACCGCACCAGGTGCATGGTGTCGATCAACAACCGAAATTCGTCTCGGTCAACGTAACGTTTGGCGGCCAGCGCGGAACTCATGTCGCCGATGGTCAGGCCGGGCACCGGTTCGACGACCGTGGCGATGCCGCGCTGGGCGGCGAGCTCGGTCAATGCGGCGAACTCGTCAAGCGTTCGGGGCAGATCCGGGTCCAGGCTGACCACGTTGATCCGGGGGACACGGAGCTCGGCGAGCGCGTCAAGGCTGCCGCACAGGGCGCTCACGTGTGCGCCGGGCAGCACGAGGAAGCCGTCACCCAACGAGATGCTCACGTCCCGGTCGGCCATCGCGGCCAGCAGGTCTCTGCGCAGAACCACGTCGTCCCTCAACGAAAAGGGCGGATAGTCGAGCGGCACCAGCGGCATCCCCTGCACGGCGACCGAGACGTAGCGGCACCCCAAATCCGCGGCGAGATTCACCAATTCGATTGGGGGCAACCCGAACACGCTGAGCATGCCGATCCCGAGGCGGTCCGGACGCCCCGAGGCCGTCATGCCGGGCGACCAACCAATTGGGCCAATTGCGCGGCGCCCTGGGCTGTTTGGGTGGTGAACACGATCCGCCCGGACGTGACCTGCTGTTCGATGATCGGCGCTTCCAGGACCAGGTTGTCCCGGATGAAGGCGACGTGGTCTTGCAGATGCGCGCCCGTGAATTCGGTCCACGCGGCGGCCGACGGCGGATCCAGCACAAGGGTCAGTTCGTAATAGTCCGCGGTCAGCGACTTCGGCGGGTCCACATGGACGAGTCCGAGCCGCATGGTCTCGGGGCCCAGCGTGTAGACGGTGGTTCGCCCGATGTCACAGGTGGTAAGCGCGTCGGTCGGTAGCACGGCAGCGTTCGCAGCCATGGCCGGGCACTTCACGGCGGGTGTCGTCGGTTGCGACTTCGTCACCGGCCGAACCGGCAACGGTGCGATCTGCACGACCGGCGGGGGTGGCGGGGGTGGCGGGGCAGTCGTGCTGGGTGGCGCGGTGGTCGTCGAGCTGGACGGCGCGGGCTTGTGCGCCTGCTGACAGCCGCACATCGCTGCGGCGAGCAGACCGACGGACCCGAGCCAGGCGGTGGCAACGCGCGCGGTAGAACGAGGGTGAATCATCGTGAATGCACTCTACCCGCAGGATCATTGATTTCACGCTGCACGGGAACCTCTGCACGCCAATTTGTTTGGTGCCTTGCACGCCGATGTTGAAATCGCGCCGAGTGGCGCGGCGTGGCCACAGCGGCGGTGCCTGCACGCATGCCGTATGCCGACCCGCACGAACTTTACCGACACTACGAATATAGAGTAGGGTCGCATTCGAGCGAACTATGGATAGACGACGCAAGCCCAACCCCGCCGAACGCCGCCGCGATCTGTGCGATGCGGCGATCCAGTTGTTGGCCGATGACGGCGCCAAGGGGTTGAGCCACCTGAAGGTCGATCGCAAGGCCGGGGTGCCGGACGGTACGACCTCGTTCTACTTCCGCACGCGATCGGCATTGCTGCGCGCGGCGGCCGAACGCTCGGCCGAGCTCGACCTCGCCGAGCTGCAGGCCATCGCGGACAGTTCCGATGGCGGGGCGCCCTCGCGCTTGTCTCAGGTGGTTATCCAGGCCGGCAGCGATCCGCAGTTGTATCGGACCAGGGCCCGATACGAGCTGACCATGCAGGCCACCCGCGACCCCGCGCTGGCCGCGATTCTGCAGCAGGCCACCGACGAGTTCACCAAGCTGCACCGCGAGATCCTCGTACAGCTGATGCCGCACGGCGCCGAGTTGGATCCGGCGGTCGTCGAGGATCTGAGCAACGTCACGCTGACGTTCATCAATGGCCTGCTTCAGCGCTTCGCGCACGGCGACCGGATCATCGAGAGTCCCGAACAGCTCGACGGAATCCTGTCGGCGATCGCCGGCGGGATCTTGAGGAGTTCGGCCAAGGGGCGCCTCACGCAGACCGGTGGTCTGCGGGTGTTGCGCCGCAGGGCGGACGGGTCCGCGTGAGGACACCCGCCGGACACGCATGCCCTGACTCTTGCCAGAGCACCCCCTGTATGGTTCTCTACGAGAATAGAGTAGGCCGACGTTCATGCGCCGTTTTCAGCGGAGCTTGTGCACATATCAAAGCAACGCAATTAAGCGGAGTGTATAAAGTGCCCCAACCGAATCCAGCGCTGCGACGCTGGCAGCGCTAGCCCTGGTGCAGGTAATGCGGGCATCTAAAACTGCAGCGGTAGGAGGGAATTCGTGACGGCGAGCACCGATAGCCATGTTCGTTTCGATCCATACGATGTCGGGCTGATCGCCGACCCGTACCCGATGTTCAAGCGGCTGCGCGACGAGGCGCCGCTGTACTACAACGCCGAATACGACTTCTACGCGTTGAGCCGGTTTGCCGATGTCAACAAGGGCATCATCGACTACGGCACATACAGCTCCGCCCGGGGCGTGATCATGGAATTGATTAAGGCCAACCTCGAGATTCCGTCGGGCATGTTGATCTTCGAGGACCCACCGATCCACGACGTGCATCGCAAGCTGTTGTCGCGGATGTTCACACCCCGCAAAATCGCCGCGCTGGAGCCGATGATCCGTGAGTTCTGCGCCCAATCGCTGGATCCTCTGGTGGGTTCCGGCCGGTTCGATTTCGTCAGCGACCTCGGCGCGATCATGCCGATGAAAGTCATCAGCGCACTGCTGGGGATTCCCGAGGCCGATCAGGAATACATCCGCGACCGCGGCAACGCGCAACTACGCACCGAGCCGGGCAAGCCGATGAGCGCCGCCGAACATGGCTTGTCCGTGGGTGAGCAGTTCGAGGCGTACATCGACTGGCGCGCGGACAATCCGTCCGACGACATCATGACCGAGTTGCTCAACGTCGAATTCGTCGATGAGACGGGTGTGACGCGGCGGCTGAGGCGCGAGGAAATCCTGGTGTACCTCAACGTGGTGGCCGGAGCGGGTAACGAAACGACGACGCGGTTGATCGGTTGGGCCGGCAAGGTTCTCGCGGAGCACCCAGACCAGCGCCGCGAACTCGTCGACAATCCGGCGCTCATCCCGCAGGCGATCGAGGAGCTGCTGCGATTCGAGCCGCCCGCCCCGCACATGGCACGCTACGTGACTCGCGATGTCAGTCTGTACGACCAGACGGTGCCGGAAGGCAGCGTGATGTTGATGCTCATCGGCGCCGCCTGTCGCGACGAACGGCAATTCGGTCCCGACGCAGGCGAATTCAATATCCACCGCACCCCCCGGCCGCACCTCACGTTCAGCGTCGGCGCCCACTTCTGCCTGGGCTCGGCGCTGGCCCGGCTGGAAGGCCGTGTGGCTCTCGAGGAAATCCTCAAGCGGTTCCCCGAGTGGGAGCCCGATCTGGCCAACGCCACGCTCAGCCCGACGTCGTCTGTGCGGGGCTGGGAAACCCTGCCAACCGTGGTGCCCCGATGACCGGCCGAGTCGAGGGCAAGGTCGCTTTCATCAGCGGTGCGGCGCGCGGTCAGGGCCGCAGTCACGCCGTCCGTCTGGCGCAGGAGGGCGCCGACATCATCGCGATCGATGTCTGCGGTCCGATCGAAAACCTGGCCTATCCCCACTCGACGCCCGAAGACCTCGCCGAGACCGCGGAACTGGTGAAGAACCTCGACCGGCGGATCGTGACCGCCCAGGTGGACGTCCGCGACTACGAGGGTCTCAAGGCCGCCGTTGACAGCGGGGTCGAACAACTCGGGCGTCTCGACATCATCGTCGCCAACGCGGGCATCGGCACCTTCGGCAACAAGCTGCACAAGATCGGCGAACAGATCTGGCAGGACATGATCGATGTCAACCTTTCCGGGGTATGGCACACCGTGAAAGCCGGTGTGCCACATATCGTCGCCGGCGGAGGCGGTGGCTCCATCGTGCTGACGGGTTCGGTCGGATCGCACAAGGCCATGGCTTACACCGGCCACTACATCGCCGCCAAACACGGTGTCCTGGGCCTGATGCGGGCGTTTGCGGTCGAGCTGGGCCAGCACAGCATTCGGGTGAACTCGGTGCATCCGAGCCAGGTCAACACGCCGATGACCATGAATGACATCACCTTCCGGCTGTTTCGGCCGGATCTGGAGAATCCGGGGCCGGACGACTTCGCCCCGTTCTCGCAGATGACTCACACGATGCCGGTGCCTTGGGTGGAAGCCGTCGACATCAGCAACGCCGTCCTATTTCTCGCCTCTGACGAATCTCGTTACATCACCGGCGTTTCGCTGCCAGTCGATGCGGGCGCACTGCTCAAATAGGCACCAATTCCGAATCAAGTGAAAGAAGAAGCCCATGCCGGAATATGACTACGAAGAGCTGAAGAAGGAAGCCGAGCAGTACATCAAGTTCGAGAAGGACAAGAAGAACCGGATCGCGTACATCACGTTCGATCGCCCCGACGCGCAGAACGCCACCAGTCTGGGCATGCGGCAGAACTATGCGGACCTGATCCACAAGTGCAACGTGGATGACGACGTCAAGGTGGTCGTGATCCGGGGAGAGGGGCAGGATTTCGGCAGCGGCGGCGACCTGCCCGAGCAGCGTCCGATGCTGGAGAACCCGGGCTTGCCCCTGCATCACGAGCTCGCGATCAATGACGACGACGTCAAGTACCCACCGGGCGGCTCTTACCGCTACCTGTCCACCGTGACCGACTTCTACGCCAAGGCGCGCGCGGGAAACCGGCCGCTGCAGGAGCTTCGCAAGATCAGCATCATCGAGGCCAAGGGCTACTGCTACGGGTGGCACTTCTACCAGGCCGGCGACGCCGACCTGGTGATCTCCTCCGACGATGCCCTGTTCGGGCACCCCGCCTTCCGTTACGTGGGCTGGGGACCGCGGCTGTGGTGGTGGGCCGAGACGATGGGCCTGCGCAAGTTCTCCGAGATGCTGTTCACGGGAAGGCCGTTCAGCGCGAAGGAGATGTATGAATGCGGCTTCGTCAACAGTGTGGTGCCCCGCGACCAGCTGGAAGCGGAGACCGAGAAGTACGCCATGGCATGCTCGAGATCCCGCCCGACCGACACGGTCGCGGTCCAAAAGACCTTCCTCGAGCTGTACAAGCAGCACAAGGGCGAGTACTTCGGCAGCCTGCTGACCGGCATGGTCGAGGGCATGCTGCCCATGATCCAGAACGACGCGGAAGAGGTTGACCTCACCGAAGGTACTTTCAACAAAGGTCTCAACAACGTGGTCAAGGACAACGACATGAACTTCCCGCCGGAGTGGCGCCTGAGCCGCTCGGGCCGCGCGAAGCCCTGACCGTCTTGGCGGGGCGTGCATGTCCGCGCTGACGGGTATCCGGGTCGTCGAATTAGCCGAATCAGTCGCGGGGGAGTACTGCGGGAAGCTGCTGGCCGACTTCGGCGCCGACGTCATCAAGGTCGAGGCGCCGAAGGGCGGCAGCGCGACCCGCGCGACGGCGCCCGTCCTCGCCGACGGGTGTGAAGGCAGCGCGCTGTTCGCCTACCTCAACACCAACAAGCGCTCCGTCGTTCTCGACGTCAGCTCGACGGCCGACGTCGAGCGGCTGCACCGGCTGATCGACACCGCCGACGCTGTCATCGAAGCCCGGTCCGCGGAGTGGTCCGGGCGCCACCCGTCCGTGGTCTTCTGTTCCATCACCCCGTATGGACAAGGGGTGGCCGCCGAGTTCGACAATGCCCGGAGTATCAATGTGTTCCACGCCAGCGGGTGGGGATATCACACTCCGAGCCACCCGGATCCCGGCAAGCCCCCGCTGCAGGGGCCCGGCCGCTTTCTGGGCGACTACGAAGCCGGGCTGGAGGCGGCGCTGTGTGTCGTGTCTTCGCTGTTTGGGCGTCTGCATACCGGCGAGGGCGAGTCGATCGACATTTCCCAGCAGGCCGTGCTGGTCTCACGCGCCGATTGCATCCTGGGCCGCCTCGTCACCGGCGAGGTGCCGGCCAAGGGCACGCGCGATGATTACGACCAGGCGGGCCCGGCGTCGTTCTTCGCCTGCGCGGATGGCTTCGTCTACCTGTATATGACCAGCGGGGCGCACTGGGCCGGGGTGAAAACGCTGATGGGCCATCCCGAATGGCTCGACGCTTTCGAGGACGACTGGCTGGAATTCTCCGTCACCGCCGCGAAAGTCACCGCGTTTCAGCGCGGGTTCGCCTCCTGGGTGGCCGGCCTGCCCAAGGACGAGGCCTCGGAGAGGGCCCAGCGGCTCGGTGTGCCACTGGTGCCCGTCAATGGCGCTGCCGACCTGCATTATTCGCCACAATATCGCCATCGCGGCTTCTTCCAAACGGTCAGCCATCCGGTACTGGGTGCGGCCCGGTATCCGACCGTGCCGTATGCGTTCAGCGCATCGCCCGCCCGAATCAATTGTGCTGCACCATATCTCGGTGAACACACGCTGCAGGTCGTGGAGAGCCTCGATACCCCGCGCCAACGGCCGACGGTCAAGTCGGCGCAACTGAAGCACCCCAAGAACCCGCGGGGCGGGCCGCTGGAAGGCGTGCGCGTCGTCGAACTCACCAAAGTGTGGGCGGGCCCGTACGCCGGAAAGCTGCTGGCGATGCTCGGCGCCGAAGTCATCAAGATCGAGACATCCGACAGCCCCGAGGAGATGCGCGCGTACGGCGGCACCGACATCAACCACGCGCCCTACTTTCTCAGCATCAACCCCGAAATCCTCAGCGTGGACCTCGATATCAAGTCCGCAAGGGGGATGGCGCAGCTGCGCGACCTGATCGCCCGCAGCGACATCGTCATCAACAACCTGCGCCCCGGCGCGATGGAACGCCAGGGCATGGGGTATCAAGACCTCACCGAGATCAAGCCCGACATCATCTCCGTGTCGATCAAGATGTGGGGCAACGACGGTCCGCTCGGTCACCAAACCGGTTACGCACCATGCTTTGCCGCGCTGGCCGGCCCGGCCTCGCTGGTCGGCTACCCCGACGGGCCGCCGCTCGGGACCAGCATGCGATACGGCGACTCGACGGTGGGCGCGGCCGCCGCATACGCCGCTGTGGTGGCACTGCTGCATCGGGAGTTCAGCGGCGCAGGGCAATTCGTCGACGTGTCGGCCGTGGAGACCCTCTCCTCGATGATCGGTGACTGCCTGCTGGAGCAATCGCTGACCGGGCTGTCTCTGGGGCCCGCTGGCAACGCCCACCCGGACATGAGTCCGCATGGCTGCTACCCGTGTGCCGACGGCGCGTGGGTCACGGTGGCCGTCGCGAATGACGCCGAATGGCGCCGCATGTGCCAGGCACTCGGCGAGCCAACGCTGGCCGACGAGTCCCGCTACGCCACCCGCGATGCCCGCCACCGCCACGCCGAAGCGCTCGACGCAGACCTCGCCCGGCTCACCTGCGGCCAGGACGCGGAGCGGCTCGCCGAGCGCCTGGGCGCTGCCGGAGTGCCGGCGGCCAAGAGCGCTACCTCGCTGGATGTGATTGCCGATCAACGGCTGTGGGACCGCGAGCTGTATCGCTTCGTGACGGATCAGCGCGAAGGCCAGCGGCCGGTGCTGGGGCCGTCCTGGCGGATGGCCCGCCGCCCGGCCAGGATCGAGCGCGGCGCGCCGGACCTGGGCGAGGACACCGACTACGTTCTACACGAGTTACTCGGCAAGCAACCGATGGGCGGAACATGACGAGACTGGCGCGCACAGCGGCCCTGGTCACCGGCGCGAGCAGCGGCATCGGCGCGGCAACGGCCCGAGCGCTGGCGGCCGAGGGATCGGCGGTGGCTCTGCTCGCGCGCCGGGCGGACCGGTTGGCGGAGCTGAAAGCCGAGATCGAATCCGCCGGGGGCACAGCGCTGGTGGTAGCCGCCGACGTGACCAATGCCGAACAGGTGGCGGCCGCCGTGCAGCGGACCGTTGCCGAGCTGGGGCGCCTCGACATCCTGGTGAACAACGCCGGCCTGATGCAATCGGCTCCCGCGACCGAGGCGCCGCTGCGGGACTGGGACCAGATGGTCTCCGTCAACGTGCAGGGTGTCCTCTACGCCACTCGCGCGGCGCTTCCCCACCTGATCGACGCGGCCGCCGACTCGCCGCGCGGCGTGGCCGACCTCGTCACCATCAGTTCCACCGCCGGCTGGGTGGCCCGGCCGCATACCGCGGTGTATTCGCTGACCAAATTCGGCGTGAACGCCTTCAGCGAGGGCCTTCGCCAGGAGGTGCTCGGCAAGCGGGTCCGGGTCGGCGTGGTCGGCCCCGGAACCGTCGACACCGAGATCTTCAGCCATTTAGCCGAGACGTCACGGGAGGCTTTCGAACGGCAGACTGCCGGCATGGTCATGCTGCGGCCCGACGACATCGCGGATGCCGTGTTGTTCATGGTGACCCGCGATCGCAGGGTCGCGGTCAATCACATGTTGGTGCGCTCGGCCGAGCAGACCTGGTAGCGGCGTGGCCTCGGATTGGGTGATCGGCGATCATCACGGTTTGCCGTTCCCGGCTGAACCCGCGGCACTGCTCAGCGGGGGAGCGTCTTTCCTGACCAACGCGTTTCGGGCCTCCGGCGTGCTCACGGAGAACACCGTCACCCGGATCAGCGACTTCCGGGAGATCGCCGAAGGCAGCACGGGACGCAAGCTTGTGTTGTCGGTCGAATACGACCGGCCCGCACCGACTCTGCACACCGACCTGTTCGTCAAGTTCTCCCGCGATCTCAGCAATCCGGTGCGCGACCGCGGGAAGACCCAGATGGAGTCCGAGGTCCGGTTCGCCTCGATGGCACGGGAGCCGCAATTCCCCATCGCAGTACCTTGCCCGCAATTCGCCGACTATCACGCTCGTAGCGGGACCGGAATCTTGATCACCGAACGAATCAGCTTCGGTGTCAACGGGATCGAACGCCAATATCACAAGTGCCTCGACTACGAGATGCCCGCGCCGCTGGAGCACTACCGGGCGCTGCTGACCGCCCTGGCGCGGGTTGCCGGAACGCACCGGTCCGGTCGGCTGCCCGCGGAACGTACCGCGCAGTTTCCGCCGGATGTTCGGGCCGCGACGGTGGGCGAGCGGGCACCGCTGTCGCTGAACAACGTGGAGCGACGAATCGATCAGGTGGCCGAATTCATCCATACCCATCCCGGGTTGGTGCCGGCTGGCCTGGGCGCGACAGAGTTTTTGGCGCGTTTTGCCAACGAGGCACCGCGGCTGGCCCTGTGCGAGGATGCGGTCGCGGACCACTTGGCCGCCGACGATGACTACGTCGCGCTGTGCCACTGGAATGCCAACATCGACAACGCTTGGTTTTGGCGGGACGGCGGCGGCAATCTGCGCTGCGGGCTGATGGACTGGGGATGCGTCAGCCAGATGAACCTGGGCATGGCCCTGTGGGGGGCGATGTCGGGAGCCGAGAACGAGATGTGGGATAGCCACCTCGACGGCCTGCTGGAAGTGTTCGCCGCGGAGTTCCAACGCTATGGCGGTCCGCGCCTGGAGCCGAACAGACTGCGCCGACACACGCTGCTGTATGCGGCCGTGATGGGTGTGGCCTGGCTGCTGGACGTACCGGCGTTGATACGCAAGCGATTCGATGTTGCACCGACCAGCCGGACCGACCCTCGGATCAAGGAAGACGAGAGCGTGCGCGCCCCGCTGCAGATGCTGTCGAACCTGCTGCTGCTGTGGCAACGAAACCCAATGGGCGACCTGCTCGACGAGGCACTGGGCGAGAAAGGGCGTGTGGCCTAAGGGTCCTCGTCGTCTTGGTCGTGCAGCAGCTTCTCGGGATGGTGAAATACGTTGACACGGGGCTGGCCACGGTCCAGGTGCGGGGGTGGAAGCCATTCGGTGTCACCGCGGGCGTTCTTGCGGGTGGTCCAGCCCTTGGGCCGCAGGAGGCGGTGCTGGGGTCCGCAGGCAAAAGTGAGGTCGTTGACGTCGGTGGTGTGGCACGCGGCGTACTCGGTGACGTGGTGAACCTCGCAGTAGTAGCCGGGCGTGGTGCACCCGGGCGCGGAGCAGCCGCGATCCTTGGCGTACAACACGATTCGTTGGCCGGGGGAGGCCAGGCGTTTAGTGTGATACAGCGCCAGCGCCTTGCCCTTGTCGAAGATGGCCAGGTAGTGGTGGGCGTGCCGCGCCAGGCGAATCACGTCGCCCATCGGCAGGATGGTGCCGCCGCCGGTCAATCCATGCCCGGCGGCGGCTTCCAGCTCGGCGAGTGTCGTGGTGACGACAATCGAGGCCGGTAAGCCGTTGTGCTGGCCCAGCTCACCGGAGGCCAGTAATCCTCTGAGCGCCGCGTTAAGGGCGTCGTGGTTGCGTTGGGCGGCGCTGCGACCATCCTGCTGAACGGCCTGCTCGCTGGGGGTGCCGTCGACGCAAGGGGTGTCGTTCAGGGGATTGCACATGCCGGGTGCGGCGAGTTTCGCCAGCACGGCTTCAAACGTGGCGCGCACCTCTGGGGTGAGCCAGCCGCGCAGCTGCGACATGCCGTCGGCTTGCTGGTTGCCCAGGGTCAGGCCGCGTTGCCGAGCCCGGTCCTCGTCGGTGAAGGTGCCGTCGGGGTTGAGGCAATCGGCCAGGATGGCGGCCAGCTTGCCGAGTTGTTCGGGCCGATAGCGGGTTCCCTCCATGGCGAGTTTGGCCTCGGCCTGCTCGCGGGTGCCGGCGTCTATCCAGCCGGGCAATTCGCGGTAGAACTTGCGGATCACCGCGACCTGGCCGGGTCCGAGCGTGCCGTCGCGTTGTGCGGTCGCGGTGGCGGTCAACACCGGCGGTATGGGTTCGCCGGTCAGGCCATAACGAGGGCCGAGGTCGCGCGCCTCTTTGATGCGCCGGGAGGCTTCGGCGCGGCTGATCAGCGTGACCTCGGTGATCGCATGGACCAGCGTGCCGCCGAGTTCCTCGGACGGGGCCTGGCGGGCAAGTGAATTGATCAGCGGATGCTCGACGGCCGGGATACGCCGGCGCATCGTTTCGCAGCGTTCCAGCATCGCCAACTGCTCACGGGTGGCCAAAGCTTCGCAGTCATAACCGACCAGGTCGTCGAAGGCCGCGTCGATGACGTCAAACGCCGCGAACAGGGCCTCCGGATCTACATTCACACCCCGAAGCTAGCGCAGCCCACCGACAGAAAAGGCCACCTTGAAACCAGTGAAGCCACAGTGGCACAAGTGATTTCGCTAGGACCAGGCCGGGCTCGTGGTCAGCACCTCCTCCCCACCCTCGGTGATATGCACGGTGTCTCGACGGAACACCGCGCCGACGCCCCGCTGCCACACATACCCGGTTATCGCCAACACCATTCCGGCCTCGATTCGGTCATGTTCGCCTGCGGCCGCGAGCGTTTCGGATACCACGGGCGGGTCGAACCCCAGGCCCAGCCCGTGCGCAATCGGCATGGGCGGGATCGGTTCCCCCGCCGCGTCATACGCGGCTAGCAGATCGCGGGTGTCGGCACCCGCCCGACAGGCGGCAAGCAAATTGTCGGACAACCGATCCGAGCGCCCGAAGAGCGCGCGGGCCTCGGTGGTGACGCCGCCGCCGGCCGGCCAGGTCCGGCCGGCTTCGGCGACGTAGCCGTTCGCCAGTGCGCCGGCGGCAAAGGCGACGAGGTCGCCCGGCCCGACCTCGTGCGCCGCGGCGCGCCGCCATGGCTGGTCTCGGGACGTCACCCACGCGGCATCCTGGGTCGCAGGCGTGCTCACCCCGCCCGCGGCCATCGCCTGCATCATCACCCCGGCCAGTGTGCGCTCCGAGACCCCCGGCGCCAATTCGCCCACGGCGGTGGCCAGTCCATGTTCGGCGACACGCAATGCCTGATCCATCGCCGCGATTTCGCCGGGCGTCTTGATGCGCCGCGCCGCACGCATAGCGGGCTCGGCGTCGACGAGTTCGGCACTGGGAAAGGCCTCGGGCAGCAGTGCGGCGAAAGTCGGTGTGATCGCGTCGGTGCCGACCCGTCGCGCAGCCTCGGCGCCGTCGATCTTCTTCAGGACGTCGATGAGCGTCATGGGGTTCCAGGCCAGCCCGTAGAGGTGATCGTGCCCGATCTCGTCCGGGACGCCCTCGTCGTCGGTGCTGTTGAGGTAGATGTCTCCGGTGGCGCGCACCAGCACGCACATCGGCCCGAAGGGCCGGGTACCGGCGATCCACAGCTGCGGGGCGCCGGTGACGTAACGAATGTTGGCCTGCCGCCCGAGAACCAGGATGTCGAGGTCGTGTTCGGCCATCTGGGCCAGCGCCCGTTCGCGCCGGCCCGACCGCAGCGCCCGCGGGTCGGGCAGAACGTCAGTCGCCATAGGGGGTATAGGGGTAGTCGGTGATCGGCGCATAGCCGTCTTCGGTGATCACCACGATCTCCTCACTGCGATAGCCTCCGGTGCCGTCCTCCCACACCACAGGTTCCAGCACCAGAACCATGCCGGGTGGAAAGACGAAGTTGTCATCGAACTCCTCGCCGAGATCCGTTCCGATCATAGGGGCTTCCGCGGGGTAGGTGCCGATGCCGTGGCCCAGGTAGAAGTGCGGCAGCCACGGTTTGCGGCCGCCATTCGCCGCTATCGCCGCCCGCGCCAGGTCGCCCGAGGTCACGCCGGCTTTGGTGACCGCGAGCACGGCGTCCAAAATCGCACGCCACTGCCGGAATTGATCTTGCTGCCGCGGCGTGGGCGGTTCGCCGACAATCCACGTGCGCCCGAAGTCCGAGCAATATCCGTGGTAGGTGATGCTGATGTCCGTCCACAACACATCGCCCGCGCTAAGTTGGCGATCGGTAGGGAGCAGCGGCAGCGCGAGGTCACCGTGCGTCGTCCACACGCCGGCCTCCCGCGAACTCGGCATCACCTGCCAGATGGCCTCCAGCATGTTGGTGGTGGCGCCAAGTTCGAACGCCTGTCGGACGAAGGTCGCCGAAAGATCGATTTGTCGCACGCCCGGCTTCAGCGCCCTATGCACATCGACGATCGCCTGTTCGGTGATGCGGGCCGCCCTGCGCAGACAGGACAACTCGTCGCGGGTCTTCACCAATTGCGCGGCACCGAGCACGATCGCAGCATCCGTCGGGGGCCCCGCGGGGAACAGCGTGGCCGCGGCCCGCCGCATGGCCCCGGTGAGTTCGTCGACGGCGATACGCGCCCCGGACGGGACGAGACCGCCCAGCGCCCGCGCGAAATCCTGTACGCCATAGTCGGATTCGAGGTAGGCGGGGCCGTGCAAATGATCCTCCGGCACGGGATATTCCGTGGACGCACCGCTGCGGAACGGCATGAACAAGTGCGGGTGCACGTCCTCGGCCAGCACGACGGCGACCGGGCGCTCCACGTGTGACAGGCCGGCGTCCAGGAGCGGCCAGCTGGCACCGGTCGCGTAGCCTACGTAGCCGTTCATCAGCAAGATCAGCGCGTCGACACCGTGTTCGGCCATCGCGGACCGCAGCCGCGCGCCGATCTCGGTGCGCATCCGGGCCCAGTCCGGCTCATCGGGGATGTCGAGCGCTGACGCGTGGGCGGCTACCGGGGTCATGGGTTCACGGTAGACGTCCGGCACTGGCAATTCCGACTGTCGCGGATCGAAACGCCATCTATCACCACTTTCTGAGGTCAAGCCGGATAGCCGACGCCGGTGAGCTGTTCGGAGAGCTGCCACACTTGTCGCATATCGGGTTCGCTGCGCGCAAGCGGGGGGACACCCGCGAAAGTGACTCCACCCCTGACGGTTTCGTAGAAACCACGAGGTCCGTAATATTTTCCGCCCTGCGCCTCCGGTGATGCCGCGGCGTAGAGGGTCGGCTTGATGCCTTCGTCGACGTCGAGCCACATGAATGGCAGCAGCCGCCAGGTCAGCCGCGTCAGTCGGGCCTGCAACGTCGGTGTGGTGCGGCCGTACGAGGCACCGCTGAGCAGGTTCGTTTTGGACAGGCCGGGGTGTGCGGCGTTGGATATCAACCCCCACCCGCCCAGGCGGCTGCGCCGGTCCAGTTCGATGGCGAACATCAGCTGGGCCAATTTGGCGACGCCGTACGCGTGCATGGGCTTATATTCCCGTTGCGCGTTGACGTCGCCGAAGTCGAGATCGCCCTGGGTCGCGGCGATGCTGCTGACGGTCACGACTCGCGCCGATTCCGCCGCGCGCAACAAGCCCAGCAACCGGCCGGTCAGCGCGAAATGTCCCAAATGGTTTGTGCCGAACTGTAATTCGAATCCGTCACTGGTCTCTTGCCGTTGCGGGGGCGTCATGACCCCCGCATTGTTGATCAGGATGTCGAGCGGGCGGCCTTCTGCGGTCAGTTCCTCTGCCATCGCGACCACACTGGATAGCGAGGACAGGTCGAGTTGCCTGATGCTGAGTTTGGCCTCGGGCATTTCGCGGCGGATCTCGCCAATCGCCCGTTCGCCCTTGGTCCGGTGGCGGACCGCCATCACCACGTCGGCACCCGCGGCCGACAGGCGCTTCGCCAGGCCGAACCCCAGACCGCTGTTGGCCCCGGTCACCACGGCCAATCTGCCACGCAGATCCGGAACTTCCAGCGACAGGTCGGGTTTCACCATGTCACGGGCAGCTCGTAGAGGCCGTAGGCCAACGCGTCATGCTTGAACGGAAGGTCATCCAGCGGCACGGCAAGCTGTAGCGTCGGAACGCGGCGCAGCAGCGTGGGCAAGACGATCTGCAATTCCATGCGGGCCAATTGCTGACCCACACATTGGTGGCGGCCGTAGCCGAACCCGACGTGCGGCCCGTCTTCGCGGAGCAGGTCCAGGCGGTCCGGGTTGGGGAACTGGCGGTCATCCCAGTTGGCCGGGGCGACGTCTAAGATGATGCCGTCGCCGGCGCGGATCGTCTCGCCGCCAATTTCGATGTCGTCGACGGCGATTCGGCGCTGGCCGGTCTGGATGATGCTCAGGTAGCGCATCAGCTCTTCGACCGCGGTGGCGACGAGCTTCGGATCATCGGCGTCGCGCAGCAGTGTCCGTTGATCGGGATGTTCGAGCAGGGCCGCGATACTCAGGCTGATCATGTTCGCGGTGGTCTCATGACCGGCGATCAGCACGCCGGTGGCCAGTTGCGCCGCCTCGCGCACACTGATCTCTTCGGCGTTGACCCGCTCGGCCAGGTCGGACACCAAATCCTCTGAGGGATCTTGCATCTTCGCCCGCACCAGGTTGGCCAGATACTTCGCCAGCGAGGCGGCGCCCTGGGCGGTGTCCTCCTCGGTCGCGTAGCGGCCCATGCCTCGCTGCGCTTGGGCCTGGAAGAATTCCGCATCCTCATACGGCACGCCGAGCAGCTCGCTGATCACCAGGGAGGGAACCGGCAATGACAGGGTGCTGACGACGTCGCCCGGCTTCGGGCCTGCCAGCAGCGCCTCGATGTGGTCGTCGGTGATCTTCTGAACCGCGGGCCGCAGCGCTTCAACTCGCTTGAACGTGAACGGCTTAGACAGCATCCGGCGGAAGCGGGTGTGCTCTTCGGCGTCGGACGTGAACACCGAGCGCGGGCGCTTGTGCACCGTGGCCAGCATGCCCTCATTCCAGTGCGGATAGCCGGGCAACCGGTCATCGACGCTGGTGCGGGAATCGGTGAACAGCGCGCGGATCGCCTCATAGCCGTGGATGAGCCATGGGGTGCTGTCGTCCCAGATCCGAACCCTGCTCAGCTGCTTGTCGGCGTTGAGCTCCAATACCTTCGGAGGCGGCGCGAACGGGCAACCGGGCGCCCGTGTCATCGGAAACTCCGGGATATCGGTTGCGGTGGATCCTTCGGTCATCGTGCTCCTCGGTTGTAGGCCTGCGCTTGCGCCTGTTCGGGTCGGGCGCCGACCGCGCCCACGTGGACCGGTGCGCGCCACACGCCGACGATCGCGTCGATCAACCCTTCGCCGGCCACCGGCCACGCCGACCGCGACCGCGATCCGTGCTCTGCCAGGGCGCCTTCGTGTTCCGCGCAGGTGTGCATGAGTAGGTTGCGCACCATCACCATCCGCTCCGCACGCACCCGCTTGGGCAGGTCCGGTAGGCAGCGGTTGATGCCGTCGAGTGTCTGCACCAGCAAGGGAGACGCCAGTGCGTCTTTGGTGACCACATGGCGGTATGTCGGATCGGCCATGGCCTGCGCGGCGAACCGGGCGTACCAGGTCGGCGTGCCCAGCGCGGACAGATGATCGGTCAGCGGGCGCACCAACGCGCCGACCCAGTCCCGTAGCTCGGTCGAATCGCCGATGGCGGCCAGCATCCGGGCACGTAGCTCCTCGATCGGCTCACGATGCTTGCTTTCGATCGCGCGAAGCAGGTCGGCCCTGGTGCCGAAGTGGTAGCAAGCCGCGGCATTGTTACCCTGTCCGGCCGCTTCGCTGATCTGCCGGTTCGACACGGCGTACATTCCCCGTTCGGCGAAAAGCACTTCGGCGGCCGACAGGATGGCCTCTCGGGTGCCCGTCGACCGATCGGAGCGGGCAACCCGCTCGGCAGTCATCGCCTCAGTGAACACCCGGCGCCCGGGTTAAATCAAGCAATTTATTTATTCGGCGCAGTGCCGACTCGAGAAGTTGCCCAAACGCCGGTTCGTCAACGGCATTTCATCGCACGGACGCCTCTATCCGGCCACCGCGGAATACAGTCGTTCCATGAATCCGCTGCAGCGGTGGGTCCGCAACCCGACGGCCTACCGCCTGCTGATCCTCCACGGCCACCAGGTCGTCGAATGGCTCGAAGCCGTGCTTCGCTTCCTGACCAGCGGACGGTTCGGCGTGTTGGATTTGGCCGGCCTGCCCAACGTGCGGATCACCGTCTCGGGCCGCAAGACCGGGCTCGCCCGGAGCGCCACCGTGCGGTATGTGCCCTTTCGTGAGGGTCTGCTGCTGGTCGGATCCAACTGGGGGCGTGCGCGTCACCCGTCCTGGTCGGCGAATCTCAAAGGGGCGCAACGGGTCACCGTGCGGCGTCGCGGCCACCGGTTCCTGGCGACGGCGCAACTGCTCGGTGGCGCGCAGCGCGACGAAGCGTGGCACGAAGTGCTGGCCGCCTGGCCGAATTACCGGCTGGCCCAGGAATGCGCAGGAGGACGCCGGTTCCGGCTCTTTCTGCTCACGCCAACGGCGTGACCGCTCGAGATCTAGCCGCCGAGTCCGTTCTTGACCGCGGCAGCCTGCTTTTGGCCGACGTCGGTGACGAAGTCCGGCGGCACCAGAGAGTTGGGTGGGCCGTCGAACTCAAGTTCAGCGAAGGCCTTGCCTTCGGTGAACAACAGCAGGGTCACTCCTTTGGCCCCGTCTGGCGAGGGGCCCGAGATGGTCGTGCCTCCCGCGCCGATCTCTATCGGCACGGGGGAGCCGTGCACCACGCCGTCATGCGTCGACTTCGCCGATTCCAATGCGCTCTGCGCGGCGGCGGGATCGGACAGGATCTGAATGCTGTCGACGATCACGTGCGTGTGGTCGTTGTTGCTGAAGGTGGTGCTGGCCCCCGGTTGTCCGTTGGGATTGTTGATCGGTGGGGTGGCCGTGAAGATTTCGGGGGCATCGATATCGCTGGCCGCGATGAGCAACCGCGTGTAGTCGGACGGCTGCGCGCCCGCGGACGTCGAGGCCGGGGTGTGGCCGGCCGAACTCGAGGCGCCGGACGGCGACGTGGCCGACGACGATGTGGCCGGCGATGATTTCGATCCGTTGCCGCAGCCGATGACCGTCGCGCCCGCCAGTGCCAGGGTCAACGGCACTCCAATGACAAGCCTGGGTAATTTGCTCATCAACATTTCCTTCCGCCCCCGGTTTCGACACCGCAAACGGTAATGCAACGCAAGCGCCCATGTCGCAAACTGTGGCTAGCGTGCCACAGTTACGGTGGCCGCTGCTGTTAAGACGCATCGAGGGGTTTTGCCGCCGGCGGTCTCGTCAGCCTGCGTGATTCTTGGTCAGGCGCGCGATCTCTGTACCCCAGACCGATTGCGCACCGGCATCGCCCACGCGGTAGATCTGGACCATCGACGAGACCCCCACCGCCAGAACCAGTATCGCGACGAGTATGCGGGTGGCGGCCCGGCCCTTGTCGGATCGGCGTTCCGTCACCCGCACTGCAACCAGGACGATCGCGGCAGCCAGCAAGGCGGCCGCGAAGTAGGACATCAAACTGCCCCGCTCGGCGTGTTCGCGCAGGATCGGGCTGGGATTGTTTCTCAGGTCGTAAAGCCATTCGCCGGCGTTGATGGTGATCGGTGTCAACACCATGGTGACCACGGCCAGGAGCAGCGTGAGCCACATCAGCTGCCCGCGCCGGGCGGCCGGCCACAACCCGCAAATGATTTCCAGCAGTGCGGTCAGGGGCACCAGCACCAGTACGAAATGCAGCAGCAGGGCGTGAGCCGGCATGCCGTTGATGACATTCATCTAGCGTCCCCCCGATGGTGGTGGCGCAGCGGCTAGCTGCCGAGCCCCTTCTTGATGGCCGCGTCTTGCTTTTGGCCGACGTCGTTGACGAAATCCGGTGGGGCCAGCGTGTCCGTCGGGCCGTCGAATTCCAGCGTGGCAAGCGCCTTGCCTTCGGTGAAGAGCAGGATCACCACTCCCTTGCTGCGATCTGGGGTGTTGCCCATCAACATCGTTCCGCCGCTGCCGATGTTCGACGGTTGCGTGGTGGATTCCTTGATCACGCCGCCCTGTTGGCCCTTCGCAGCGTTCAACGCGTTTGTGGCGTCGTCGGGATCGTCGTAGACCTGGATGGTCACCTTGATTGCGTGGCTACCATCGTCGTCCTTGAAGGTGGTCGCCACGCCCGGCTGGCCGTTGGGATTGTCGGTCGGAGGCGCGGCGGTGAACGGGACCGGGGCGTTGATGTCACTGGGCTGGATGAGCAGCTTGGCGTACTCATTGGGCTGCGCCGGCGCCGACGACGCCGGCGCGGAAGCGGTGGCCGAGGTTGCCGAACTGGCCGAACCCGACTTCGACGGCGACGGCTGCGACTTGTTGCTGCCGCAGCCGGCCACCGACACTGCCAGCGCCGTCGCCGCTGCGACACCCGCTATCACCGTTCGTGACATCGTCATCGCATCGAGTTCCCTTCCAGGTCTACTGGCGACAAAGTTCGGGTTGTCCTTTTCAGTCGCACAGTACAGGGCCGCGCGGCAAGGTATGCCGCGCAGCGCCTGGGAGAACTACCGCCTACTCGAGTTGATCGCGCAGGGAGGTCAGCGTGTTCGCCAGGATGCGAGACACCTGCATCTGCGACACGCCGATCCGCTCCGCGATCTGGCTCTGCGTCATGGATTCGAAGAACCGCATGCGCAATACTTCGCGTTCACGCTGCGGAAGGGTGGCAACCAACACTCGCAGGGCTTCCCGATTGGTGATGTGTTCGATCTGTGGATCGAGATCGCCAACCGAGTCGGCTACCGAGCGAGGTGTTCCCGAACTGTCCGCGCCGAGTGGCGCGTCGAGGGAGTCGAGCCGATAGGCGTCACCCGCGACGAGGCATTCGACGATCTCCTCGCGCGGAACCTCGAGCACCTGGGACAGCTCACCGGCGGTGGGCGCGCGCCCAAGCTGCTGGGACAGATCCGCGGTCGCTCTGCTGATCTGAACATGGAGCTCACGCAGGCGCCGCGGGACGCGCATTCCCCAGCTGTAGTCGCGAAAGTAACGCCTGACCTCGCCCATCATGGTGGGCACGGCGAATCCGATGAAGCTGGGACCTTTCGCGGGGTCGAATCGGTTGACAGCGTTCATCAGCCCCAGCCGCGCGACCTGGATCAGGTCCTCGAGACCTTCGCCCCGACGGGCGAAGTGGCTGGCGACGTGGTCCGCCAGCGGCAGGCATCGGGACACGATGCGTTCGCGCTGGTGGGCGTACTCGTGCGATTCGGCCGGCAACTGCTGCAGCGCCAGGAACATGTCGACGACATCGTCGTACGAATCGTCGGTCTTGGTCTTGGGTCGCGGGGCTGGCCGCGTTGCAGAGATAACGTTGGTCATCGGCTTGCGCACCC
This sequence comes from Mycobacterium sp. NGS58, assembly GCF_059812385.1. NCBI lineage: Bacteria > Bacillati > Actinomycetota > Actinomycetes > Mycobacteriales > Mycobacteriaceae > Mycobacterium > Mycobacterium sp. NGS58. The sequence continues at coordinate 133,659 of NZ_JCALCO010000015.1, forward strand.
CATGCTCACCCGACTAATCGTGTAAACAGTTGCGCGAGAACAAGTTTGCATGCTGACTCTCTCCTAGAGTCGTATGCAGTGGGGGCCGCGACGATGCGCATCTCTCGCCCCCACAGCATCTCGATCCGCCGGACGGTCGAGTGGTCAACGCATGAAGGAGCGGGGAGCTGACTGGGGCTGATGCGCCGGAGCCATACCAAGCTCAGTAGCCGTGCGGCTGACTGGACCGCTTTTAGCTAAACGGCGACACGTCCATAACGGACTTCATTGGAGACTATACGCCCCCTGTGCCCCGCCCGGCTATCGCCCGGGCAACCGATTCGCATAATTTGTGAACAGTTTCCACTGTGCACGAGCGGGGAGCCGGCAAGCCGCAAATTCAGAGTTCAGGACTTCCTGCATGGGTCACACCGCTATCCAGCTGGGATGTTGTGGGCCGTGGGCCGTCCGACGGCGAACTGGCCGGCGCTCTGGCAAACACCTGTGTTGCGAAGCGTTGGGGTGCAGGGCGGTGAATCCAGCCCAATCATCCGGTTGGTAGGGGTCGCTTCACTCGCCGGACCCACATGATCGGGCAGGACACGTTGGTTGGTTCTCATTTCCGGTCCGGCTGGGTACTGTTCGCCTCATGTCCGTGACGTCGATCGGCGAGCTCGGCTGCCTCCGACATCGAGACCGCTTCGCGCGCAACGCTTTACATGGTTCTCGGCTGGTCCACTGTGGGATCGGGCGATGAGCGGCACCGAGGCTCCGCTAGACGGCCGCGGCGTGGTGGTATCGGGTGGCAGCCGCGGCATCGGGCGGGCGGTCGCCGAGCTGCTGGCCAGCCTGGGCGCCGGTGTGGTGGTCAACGGGCGTGACGGGCACGCCGTGCAGGAGACGGTCGCGGCGATCACGGCATCAGGCGGGCGGGCCACCGCGGTGGTGGGAGCCGCAGACGACGAGCGCGTCGCCGACTCGCTCGTCGACGCGTGCGTGAGCATATTCGGGCAGCTGGACACGCTGATCAATTGCGCCGGCATCGCTGAACCCCCGGGTTCGTCGATCCTGACGATTTCGCCGGAAGAGTTCGACCGCCTGATCAGTGGCCACCTGGGCACGACCTTCCACACCTGTCGAGTGGCCGCTCCGGTGCTGACCGCGCAGGGGCACGGCGCCATCGTCAACACCAGTTCGGTGGCGTTTCTCGGGGACTACGGCGGCACGGGGTACCCGGCCGGCAAGGGTGCCGTCAACAGCCTGACGATGGCCATTGCCGCCGAACTGAAGCCGCACGGCGTGCGGGCGAACGTGGTGTGTCCCGGCGCACGGACCCGGCTGTCCACGGGTGCCGAATACGAACGACACATCGAAAACCTGCATCGCCGCGGGCTGCTCGACGAGATGACCATGCGGGCGTCGCTCGACAGCGCTCCGGCCGAGTTCGTCGCGCCGGTCTACGCCTACCTCGCGAGCGATTTGTCGCGTGAGGTGACCGGTCGAATCTTCGTTGCCGCAGGCGGTTTCGTGGGCAGCTTCGATCGCCAAACACCGCGGCTGCTGGCCTACCGCGACCATCACCAGGCCCAGCCGTGGTCGGTGCGCGACGTCCACCACATGATCGGTGGCGCCACCCAGTGACTAGTCGCCCCGGATGCGCTCGAATCTCAAGACAGCCGATTGGCGGCGAAATCGGCGGCTTGGTCAACCATGCCCGCCTCGACGTATTGGCGGTGGGCGGCGGGGTTGCCCGCGCCGGAACAGACCGGGTCGCCGGGTACGCACAATTCGAGCGTCATCGCCGAATAGAGCGGCCCAATGTTCACCGGCGGCTGATTGATGATGCTCATGAACTGGCCCGATGGCTTGCCGAACAGCGCCACCGCCGCCACATGGTTGGCGACTTCGGCCGGCATCGGCTGTAGCGCCTGCACCAGGTGGACGCCGTCCGGTACGGCGCTTTCGGTGACGAAACCCATCACCGCGGCACCCTGCGAGTAACCGCCGAGCACCATCTTGGTGCGGGGGCAGTTCGCCGCCATCTGCTCGACATGGGTGCCGGCGTCGCTGATGCCGTCGGCGGCCGTGGGGAAGTCGGTGGTAGCCGGGTAGTTCACCGGATAGACGCCTACCGACTTACTGCCGACGTGCGACCGCAAGGTGTCGACGAAGCTCTGGCCGATGCGTCCGACACCTGGCGGTTCGGTGGTGCCCCGGGCGAACACCACCTCGACATCGGGGCAGGGTTCTGCTGAGGCCGCGGATACCGGGCCGATGACCAGAGCCCAAATCATCGACAGCACAGCACAAGTCAGTACAGCAAGAGGGTGCGCCTTCACATCGCGATCCTGCCACAGGACAACGCAGAGCGCGCGTTGTGCGGTCGCCCACCGCCTCTGATGTGACGAAGGCCTCTGAGTCACCGACTCGCGAGCGCCCACTAACCGTCGGCGTGACCCTGCCGCTTCCGAAGTAGGGACCGGGCCGTACGCAGCACGCCGCGGAACGCGTAGGCGGCGGCCAGCACACACAGCAGGATCAGGACGACGAACATCGGCAGCCAGTTGTCCCTGCTGTGGCTGACGTTCCACCAGACGATCGTGAACAGCACGGCGCAGATCAGCAGGACCACGTCTCGCCA
>NZ_JCALCO010000016.1:0-135184 GCF_059812385.1 Mycobacterium sp. NGS58
ACGGTGGACGGCGGCGCCAGCTTGGGCTGCTTCTGCGGGGGCGGCTTGGGTTCGTCGGACAGGCTGGTCCGCTGCTGGTGCAGGAAGGTGGTCACCTGATGCCAGGCGGTGTCGTTGCCGACGCTGACGTCGGTCACCAGATCGACCAACAGGCCCTTGCGGTGTTCGCGCAGGTTCTCGGCGTGCACGCGCACGCCGACGGTATCGGTGACCGCGATCGGACGGTATTGCGTGATGTGGTTCTCGGTGTGCACCGATCCCATTGCTGCGAAAGGAAAGTCGAACCCGGTGACCAGCGACATCAACGCCGGAAAGGTCAGCGCGAACGGGTAGGTCAGCGGGACGTGATTGCCATACCGCAGCCCAGTGACCCCCGCGTACTCGGCCACGTTGGCCCGGTCGATCGGCAGCTCTTCGATGGTCACCGTGCGGGTGGGCAGCTCGCTTCCACGGGACACCACCGGCAGGGCACCGGCGGCCGCGCGCAGCATGTTCTTCAGGCCGCTTGGCTGATTCATGACGTTCTCCTATGCGCCTAGCATGGCCTGGCCGCACACGCGAATGACATTGCCCGTCACCGCATTTGAGGCCGGGCTGGCGAAGTAGGCGATGGTTTCGGCGACGTCCACCGGCTGCCCGCCCTGCAGTAGCGAGTTCATCCGGCGTCCGACCTCGCGGGTGGCCAGCGGGATGGCGGCCGTCATCTGGGTTTCGATGAATCCCGGCGCGACGGCGTTGATCGTGATGCCCTTATCGTAGAGCTCCGGGGCCAGCGACTGCGTGAGGCCGATCATCCCGGCCTTCGTTGTCGCGTAGTTGGTCTGGCCACGGTTGCCGGCGATGCCGGCCATCGACGACAGGCCGATCACCCGGCCGCCCTCGCCGAGCGTGCCGTTGGATACCAAACCTTCGGTAAGTCGCAGGGGCGCAAGCAGATTGACCGCAAGGACGGCGTCCCATCGGGCGTCGTCCATGTTGGCCAACAGCTTGTCGCGGGTGATGCCGGCGTTGTTGACCAGCACGTCGGCGCGGCCGCCGTGGTGTTCGCGCAGGTGTTCGGTGATCTTGTCGACGGCGTCAGGGGCGGTGACGTCGAGCCACAAGGCGGTGCCCCCGACCCGACTGGCGGTCTCGGCCAGCGCCTCGGCGGCCGATTCCACGTCGATCGCGACCACGCGCGCGCCGTCGCGGGCGAAGACCTCGGCGATCGTCGCGCCGATTCCCCGGGCCGCCCCCGTGACGATGGCGACCTTCCCGTCCAGCGGGCGTTCCCAGTCCGCCGGGGGCGTGGAGTCGGCGTCACCGACGTAGAAGACCTGGCCGTCGACGTAGGCGGACTTGGCCGACAGAATGAACCGCATCGTCGATTCCAGGCCGGTCGCGGCGGGTTTGGCGTTCGGCGACAGATAGACCAGGGCCACCGTGCTGCCGTTGCGCAGCTCCTTGCCCAGCGAGCGGGTGAAGCCCTCCAACGCGCGCTGGGCGATCCGCTCATGCGGGCTGGAGGCCGCGTCGGGCGTGGTGCCGACCACGGCAACGCGGGCGGAATGACCCAGATTGCGGAGCAGCGGAGTGAAGAACTCGTAGAGCCCCTTGAGCCCCTCGGGTGTGGTGATGCCGGTGGCATCGAACACCAGGCCGCCGAACTTGTCGGCCCATCGACCGCCCAGGTTGTTGCCCACCAGGTCGTAATCGGCGTCCAGCGCGGCGCGCAGCGGCTCGACGACCCTGCCCTCCCCGCCGATCAGCAGGGCGCCGGCCAGTGGCGGTTCACCGGCCCGGTAGCGGCGCAGCGTCTCGGGTTGGGGAACGCCGAGCTGCTTGGCGAGAAACGATCCAGGACCGGAGTTGACGATCTGAGAGAACAGATCGGATGAAGCCTTGGGAGCCACTGGAGCTACCTTCCATGTTCTTTCGAAGTCGGGGTATGCCTACAGCACAACCGTATCGAGAACGAACTTACTGCAGAGTAAGAACAGTGGGTAGTATGGCCCCAGACGGGCGAATCCCAAACCAGACCGCAGAACACGGAGAAGACAGTGGCCCCTGCAAGTTCCGAGGCAAGCAAGCAGCGCAGTTCAGAGCGGCGACGCGTTGCCGTCCTGGGCGGCAACCGCATCCCGTTCGCCCGATCCGACGGCGCGTATGCGGAGGCGAGTAATCAGGACATGTTCACCGCCGCCCTGGAAGGGCTGGTGGATCGCTTCGGGCTGGCCGGCGAGCGGCTGGGTGTGGTGATCGGCGGCGCCGTCCTCAAGCACAGCCGGGACTTCAACCTGACGCGCGAATGCGTGCTCGGCTCGCAGCTGTCGTCCTACACGCCCGCATTCGACCTGCAGCAGGCCTGCGGGACCGGGCTGCAGGCGGCGGTCAACGCCGCCGAGGGCATCGCGGCGGGCCGCTACGACGTGGCCGCCGCCGGTGGTGTGGACACCACCTCTGACGCACCCATCGGACTGGGCGACAACCTGCGCCGCACGCTGCTCAAGCTGCGCCGCGCCAAGTCCAACGTGCAACGGCTGAAGCTGGCGGGCACGCTGCCCGCGACGCTGGGCGTGGAGATTCCGGTCAACAGCGAACCCCGTACCGGGCTGTCCATGGGGGAGCACCAGGCGCTGACCGCCAAGAAGATGGGCATCAGCCGCGTCGCCCAGGACGAGCTGGCCGCCGCCAGCCACCGCAACATGGCCGCCGCTTACGACCGCGGCTTCTTCGACGACCTGGTCACGCCGTTTCTGGGGCTGTACCGCGACGACAACCTGCGCGCGGACTCGTCGGCGGAAAAGCTGGCGAAGCTGCGTCCGGTGTTCGGCGTCAAGGCCGGTGACGCGACGATGACGGCCGGTAACTCGACTCCGCTGACCGACGGCGCGTCGGTTGCGCTGCTGGCCAGCGACGAGTGGGCGGCCGCGCATTCGTTGACCCCACTGGCCTACCTGGTGGATTCGGAGACCGCAGCGGTCGACTACGTCAACGGGCGCGACGGCCTGCTGATGGCTCCGACGTACGCGGTGCCGCGGCTGCTCGCCCGCAACGGCCTGAGCCTGCAGGACTTCGACTTTTACGAGATCCACGAGGCGTTCGCGTCGGTGGTGCTGTGTCACCTGCAGGCGTGGGAATCCGAAGAGTACTGCAAGGAGCGCCTCGGCTTGGACGCCGCGCTGGGTTCGATCGACCGGTCCAAGCTCAACGTCAACGGATCCTCGCTGGCCGCCGGCCACCCGTTCGCGGCCACCGGTGGACGGATCCTGGCTCAGGCGTCCAAGCAACTCGCCCAGCGCAAGGCCGAGCAGAAGGGCGGCGGCACCGTGCGCGCCCTGGTCTCGATCTGTGCGGCCGGCGGCCAGGGCGTCGCCGCGATCTTGGAGGCCTGACGGTCCGGCGGCACGTCAGTCGCCTGGGCTCGGCGCTCGTAATGAGTCACACCTGATTAGCCCCCTGGGGGCGCGGGTATTCGACCCACCGGATGGCCCCGTGTTGTGGTCTGACCCCCCGACCCCGACGGCAATACGGGGCATCCCCCTAGTGCGAGCGTCGGCCGTCGCCACGGACCGGCGTACGGAAAGGGCCGCCGCTGGAGTGAGGGGATCCAGCGGCGGCCTTTTTGTCGCTCAGCGGGCTGTGCCGCGGCTCCGCCAAACGAACAAATCCCCCGCTTCGCGGTCGAAGCGGGGGATTTGCGCGTGGCGTTCGAGGATGGCCTAGAAGGCGGCCTCGTCGAGCTCCATGATGTCGTTGTCCAGCGTGTCGATGACCTCACGAGTGCTGGTCAGCATCGGCAGGAAGTTCTTGGCGAAGAACGATGCCACCGCGACCTTGCCCTCGTAGAAGGACTTCTCCTCGCCGCTGGCGCCGGCGTCGAGCGCCGCCACGGCGACCGCCGCCTGCCGCTGCAACAACCAGCCGATGACCAGGTCACCGACGCTCATCAGAAAGCGCACCGAGCCCAGGCCCACCTTGTACAGGCTGGTCACGTCCTCCTGCGCCGCCATCAAATAGCCGGTCAGCGTCGCCGCCATCGCCTGAACATCGTCCAGCGCCTTGGCCAGCAGCTCCCGCTCGGTCTTCAGGCGGCCATTGCCGGACTCGCTGTCGACGAACTTCTGGATCTGCTCGGACACGTGGGCCAGCGCCTGACCCTTGTCGCGGACGATCTTGCGGAAGAAGAAGTCCTGCGCCTGGATCGCGGTGGTGCCCTCGTACAGCGAGTCGATCTTGGCGTCCCGGATGTACTGCTCGATGGGGTAGTCCTGCAGGAAGCCGGAGCCACCGAAGGTCTGCAGGCTCTCGGTGAGCTTGGCGTATGCCTGCTCCGAGCCCACACCCTTGACGACCGGCAGCATCAGGTCGTTGACCTTGACCGCCAGCTCGGCGTCGACACCGTGCAGTGCCTCGGCGACGGTCGAGTCCTGGTAGGTGGCCGTGAACAGGTACAGCGCGCGCAGACCCTCGGCGTAGGCCTTCTGGGTCATCAGCGAGCGGCGCACGTCCGGGTGGTGCGTGATGGTCACCCGCGGTGCGGTCTTGTCGGTCATCTGGGTCATGTCGGCACCCTGGACGCGAGACTTCGCGTACTCGAGCGCGTTCAGGTAACCCGTCGACAAGGTCGCGATGGCCTTGGTGCCGACCATCATGCGGGCCTGCTCGATCACCTCGAACATCTGCGCGATGCCGTTGTGCACCTCGCCGACCAGCCAGCCCTTGGCGGGGACGTCGTGCTGGCCGAAGCTCAGCTCGCACGTCGCCGATACCTTCAGGCCCATCTTGTGCTCGACGTTGGTGACGTAGACGCCGTTGCGCTCGCCCAGCTCGCCGGTCTCGAAGTCGAACAGGAACTTAGGCACGAAGAACAGCGACAGGCCCTTGGTGCCCGGTCCGGCACCCTCGGGGCGCGCCAGCACCAGGTGGAAGATGTTCTCGAACAGGTCGCCGGAGTCGGCGGAGGTGATGAATCGCTTCACACCGTCGATGTGCCAGGAACCGTCTTCCTGCTGGACTGCCTTGGTCCGCCCCGCGCCCACGTCCGAGCCGGCGTCCGGCTCGGTGAGCACCATGGTCGAACCCCAGCCGCGCTCGGCGGCCAGTTCGGCCCACTTCTTCTGCTCGTCGGTGCCGAGGTGGTGCAGGATCTGGGCGAAGCCGGCCCCACCGGCGTACATCCAGACGGCCGGGTTGGCACCCAGAAGGTGCTCGTGCAGGGCCCACAACAGCGCCTTGGGCGCGGGCACTCCGCCCAGGGCCTCGTCAAGGCCGACCTTGTCCCAACCCGCCTCGATGACGGCTTGGACAGACTTCTTGAAAGACTCCGGCAGGGTCACCGAGTGCGTCTCCGGGTCGAACACCGGCGGATTGCGGTCCCCCTCGACGAACGACGCCGCGACCGGCCCTTCGGCCAGCCGGCTGATCTCGTTCAACATTTCGCGGGCGGTGTCGGCGTCCAGATCGCTGTACTCGCCTTGGCCCAATGCCTTGTCAACGCCCAGAACTTCGAACAGGTTGAACGCCTGGTCGCGGACGTTGCTCTTGTAGTGGCTCACTACGGTCCTCCTCGTTGAGAATGCCACTTGTGGTTGGGTACTAGGTCTAAGTTACCCACCAGTAACACCGCTAAAATATCGCTAGCGTCAGCGGTATGCAAGCCAATGTGAGCTAGATTTCATTGCCTAATTAACCAACTGGTTGGGAAGCTGCAGGTCATGCGGTTGAAATCCGATTTACCTGCGGAGATGACGCGCACATGACCGATGTGCGCGCCGTCACTGCGCCGCCTTCGGAGCTGCCGACGGTAGACCTGCGTGCCGACCCGGGCAGCCTCCGGGACGGCTTGCGCGCGGCCGGCCACGAGGTCGGGTTCTTCTATCTCACCGGTCACGGCGTTGCGCCAGACTTGGTGACGCGGGTCCTGGACGCGGCCCGCAGGCTCTTCGCGCTGCCGCAACGAGAGAAGGACGCCGTCGCGATGGTGCGCAGCCCCCATTTCCGCGGTTACACGCGACTCGGCGGCGAGTTGACCCTCGGTGCGGTGGATTGGCGCGAGCAGATCGACATCGGGCCGGAACGACCGGCGATCGGCGGCCTGGACGCATCCGACTATCGGTGGCTGCAGGGTCCCAACCAGTGGCCGGCCGCCCTGCCGGAACTGCCGGGCATCGTCGGGGAGTGGGACGCCGCGCTGTCCGCGGTGGCCCGCACGCTGCTGCCGCACTGGGCGGCCTCGCTGGGCAGTCCGGCCGATGTGTTCGATGCGGCCTTCGCCGACGCGCCGGCCACGCTGATCAAGATCATTCGCTACCCGGGCCGCGCGGCCGGCCCGCAGGGCGTGGGCGCGCACCGCGACTCCGGGGTGCTGACGCTGTTGCTGGCCGAGCCGGGCAGCGCGGGCCTGCAGGTGCTGCCCCCCGGAATCGGCCACTCGAACGGCGGCTGGATCGACGTCCCGCCGCGCGACGGCGCATTCGTCGTCAACATCGGTGAACTGTTGGAGGTGGCTACGCGCGGATACTTACGGGCCACTCAGCACCGGGTCAACCTGCAGGGGCCGCCCCGCGACCGCATCTCGGTGCCCTTCTTCTTCAATCCACGCCTGGAGGCGCGGATACCGGTGCTGTCGCTGCCCGACGAACTCGACGCGCGCGCGCAGCGAGTGGACGACCCGGCTGATCCGATCTTCGCGGTCTATGGCCGCAACGCCTGGAAGAGCAGGCTGCGGGCCCATCCGGATGTTGCCGCGGCGCATGGATATTCGGCAGAACGCTTAGAAAACGGGTAAGGGCGGCCGTGCCCAGGTGAGTGCCGCCGGGTAGGGTCGGACCCGACAAGTCCCGTCTCCGGCTCTAGGGGCGAATAAGTCCGGTGAACTCGAATAACAAGCTGACAGCGTCGTCACTTCGGGAGGCCTTCGGTCATTTCCCGTCCGGTGTGGTGGCGATCGCCGCCGAGGTCAATGGAACCCGGGAAGGCCTGGCGGCCAGCACCTTTGTGCCCGTATCGCTGGATCCGCCGTTGGTGTCGTTCTGCGTGCAGAACACCTCGACGACGTGGCCCAAACTCAAGGATCTGCCGATGCTCGGCATCAGCGTGCTCGGCGAGGAGCATGACGAGGCCGCGCGCTCGCTGGCCGCCAAGACCGGCGACCGGTTCGCGGGCTTGGAGACAGTCTCGCGGTCCACCGGGGCGGTGTTCATCAAGGGCACCGGCCTCTGGCTGGAAAGCGCGATCGAGCAGCTCATCCCGGCCGGCGATCACACCATCGTGGTGTTGCGGGTCAGCGAGGTGACGGTGGACGCCGAAGTGGCGCCCATCGTGTTTCATCGGAGCGTCTTTCGCCGTCTCGGCGCGTGATCCTCGCGCCTTGACGCCCGACGGCTACGGGCGGTGGCTCAGTTCTTCCCGAAAGCCCTGGATGCGGCTCTCGAGTTCGGCGGCGTCGGTGTACCGGCCCTCCTTGGTCGCGAGCTGGGCGCGGACCGACAATTGCCGAATAGCGGTGCGAATGTTGTTGATGCTGGCGGTTTCTCGCGTGGGTTTCAATGAACTGCCCTTCCGGTCGTTGGTACACGGCCGCGCGGGGGCGGCCCGACAGGATGCAGTTTGGTTACCCGGGTGCTCGGAAGGCCTAACGTGCACTGACCGGATCGGCCCGGATCAGGGCGGCGTGGCAGCTCAGCGACGGAACAGCTTGTTGCCGAGCCACACCACCGGGTCGTACTTGCGGTCGGCGACGCGCTCTTTCATCGGGATCAGCGCGTTGTCGGTGATCTTGATGTTTTCGGGGCAGACCTCGGTGCAGCACTTGGTGATGTTGCAGTAGCCCAGGCCATGCTCGTCCTGAGCGTCGTTGCGGCGGTCGCGGGTGTCCAGCGGGTGCATCTCCAACTCGGCGATGCGCATCAGGAAGCGCGGGCCGGCGAACGCCTTCTTGTTCTCCTCGTGGTCGCGGACCACGTGGCATACGTTCTGGCACAGGAAGCACTCGATGCACTTGCGGAACTCCTGGGAGCGTCCGACGTCTTCCTGCGCCATCCGGTATTCCCCGGGCTGTAGGTCTTTGGGCGGCGCGAAAGACGGTATTTCACGGGCCTTCTCGTAGTTGAACGAGACATCGGTGACCAGGTCGCGGATCACCGGGAAAGTCCGCAGCGGCGTGACCGTGACGACCTCGTCCTCGGCGAACGTGGACATCCGGGTCATGCAGAGCAGCCGCGGCTTGCCGTTTATCTCCGCCGAACAGGAGCCGCACTTGCCCGCCTTGCAGTTCCACCGGACCGCCAGGTCGGGCGTCTGGGTCTGCTGCAGGCGATGGATGATGTCGAGGACGACCTCGCCCTCGTTGACCTCAACCGTGAAGTCCTGTAGACCACCGTCGGCGTCGTCACCGCGCCACACCCGCATCGTCGCGTTGTAGGTCATTTGCCACTCCGTCCTGGGTGCCCGGCGAGTTCGTCGTCGGTGTAGTACTTCTCCAGCTCGGCGATGTCGAACAGCTCCAGCAGATCGGGCCGCATCGGCGTCTGCTCCTTCTTCGTGATGGTGATGTCGGGAATCACCTCGTCGCCATCGGCCGCCTCGCACACCAGCAGCACCTTGCGCCACGACGAGTCCATCGACGGATGGTCGTCGCGGGTGTGGCCGCCGCGGCTCTCGGTGCGCTGCAGCGCGGCCTTGGCGACGCATTCGCTGACCAGCAGCATGTTGCGCAGGTCGATGGCGAGGTTCCAGGCCGGGTTGTACCGACGCTGCCCTTCCACGTGGAGGTTCTTGAACCGCGCACGCAGCTTGTCGAGCCGCGCCAGGGCCTCCGTGATCTCGTCGGACTTACGGATGATGCCGACCAGGTCGTTCATCGACTGTTGCAGCTCCAGCTGCAGGGTGTACGGGTTCTCCCCGGCCGCACCGTTGGCCGGCGCATCGAAAGGCGAGAGCGCGCGCTTCGCGGCGGCCTCGACGGCTCCGTCCGCGATCGTCGGACGGCTGCTCAGGGCGCGCACGTAGTCGGCCGCGCCCAGACCGGCCCGCCGGCCGAACACCAGCAGGTCCGAGAGCGAGTTGCCGCCGAGCCGGTTCGAGCCGTGCATGCCGCCGGAGCATTCGCCGGCGGCGAAGAGCCCGGGAACCGTGGCGGCGCCGGTGTCGGCGTCCACCTCGACGCCGCCCATCACGTAGTGGCAGGTCGGCCCGACTTCCATCGGCTCCTTGGTGATGTCGACGCCGGCCAGCTCCTTGAACTGGTGGTACATCGACGGCAGGCGTCGGTTGATCTCCGCCGGCGTCAGCCGCGAGGCGATGTCTAAGAAGACGCCGCCGTGCGGGCTGCCCCGCCCGGCCTTGACCTCAGAGTTGATCGCGCGCGCGACCTCGTCACGCGGCAGCAGGTCCGGAGTGCGGCGGGCCGAATCGTTGTCCTTGAGCCACTGGTCGGCCTCTTGCTCGGTCTCGGCGTACTGCCCCTTGAACACGGATGGGATGTAGTCGAACATGAACCGCTTGTCATCGGAGTTCTTCAGGACCCCGCCGTCACCGCGAACGCCCTCGGTGACCAGGATCCCCTTGACGCTCGGCGGCCACACCATGCCCGTCGGATGGAACTGGACGAACTCCATGTTGATCAGCGACGCACCCGCCCGCAGGGCCAGTGCGTGGCCGTCGCCGGTGTACTCCCACGAGTTCGAGGTGACCTTGAACGACTTGCCGATGCCGCCGGTGGCCAGCACCACCGCGGGCGCCTCGAACAAGATGAAGTTTCCGCTTTCGCGGATGTAGCCGAACGCTCCGGCGATGGCGTCGCCGTCCTTGACCAGCTCGGTGATCGTCGTTTCGGCGAACACCCTGATTCGGGCTTCGTAGTCGCCGAGCTCGGCGAAATCCTCCTGCTGCAAAGAAACGATCTTCTGCTGCATGGTCCGGATCAGTTCCAGGCCGGTGCGGTCCCCGACGTGGGCCAGCCGCGGGTAGGTGTGCCCGCCGAAGTTGCGCTGGCTGATCTTGCCGTCCTTGAGGCGATCGAACAGCGCGCCATAGGTTTCCAGCTCCCAGACGCGGTCCGGGGCCTCCTTGGCATGCAGTTCGGCCATGCGCCAGTTGTTGAGGAATTTCCCGCCGCGCATCGTGTCGCCGAAGTGGGTCTTCCAGTTGTCCTTCGGGTTGGTGTTGCCCATCGACGCCGCGCAGCCACCCTCGGCCATGACCGTGTGGGCCTTGCCGAACAGAGACTTGCACACCACCGCGACCCGCAGACCCCGTTCGCGCGCTTCGATCACCGCACGCAGTCCGGCGCCGCCGGCACCGATCACGACCACGTCGTACGTGTGCCGCTCGATTTCAACCATGAAACCCTCGCTAGCTAAATTCTGATTATTTCGAGATGGCTTGTCAGCCAACAAATCTCAGGTCAGGGATGGTGCCGGAAGCGACCAGTGCGATGTAGAAGTCGGTGAGCATCAGGGTGCCCAGCGTGATCCACGCGTACTGCTTGTGCCGGGTGTTGATTTTGCTGACCTGGGTCCAGATCCAATACCGCACAGGGTGCTTGGAGAAGTGCTTGAGCCGCCCGCCGGTGATGTGCCGGCACGAGTGGCAGGACAGCGTGTAGATCCACAGCATGATGACGTTGCCGACCATGATCACGTTGCCCAGGCCAAACCCGAATCCGCCGGGCCCGCTGTCGGAGTGGAACGCGACGATGGCGTCGTAGGTGTTGATCACCGAGATGATTCCGGCGATGTAGAAGAAGTAGCGGTGTGAGTTCTGAATGATCAGCGGGAGTTTGGTCTCGCCGCTGTAGTGCACGCGGGGCTCGGCCACCGCGCAGGCGGTGGGCGACTGCCAAACCGTACGGTAGTAGGCGCCGCGGTAGTAGTAGCAGGTCAGCCTGAACAGCAGCAGGAACGGCAGTGTCAGCGCCGCGAACGGCAGCCACCAGACGTTCGGCAGGATTTGCGGCCAGAAGTCGCTGGCGCCGCCGCAAGCGTTGCTGAGACACGGTGAGTAGAACGGCGTCAGGTAGTGGTATTGCGCGACGAAGAAGTCACCCCGCTGGAACGCCCGCGCGGTCGCATAAATAATGAACGCGGCGAAGCCGAGATCGATTCGCAGCGGCGACATCCACCACCGGTCGGTACGGAGGGTGCGTTGCTGGATACGGGCGCGCGTGGGTGAAAAGACACCGGACGCAGGACGGTTCGCCGTGGGTGCGCTCATTTAGTGTGTTCCTCTTCGAACGGGCTGTAGGTCGAAGGGTACACAGATCCAAGCCCCCCATTTCTGGGGGGCTTGGGTTGTTCAGGCCCTGTTGTGACCGCCGACACCCTCGTCGTCGACATCGCGCCAGAATTCGCTGTCGTACTGGGTGTCTGGAATGACGATCTTCTCGCCGGACTGCTGCACGGTGGCGCCGGCAAGGTCTAATTCGGACACGTCGGTGTCGAGCAGGTCGACGTCGGACATGATGCGGTCGGCGTCGATGACGATGCGCCGCATGGCCGGGCTGTCGCCGTACCGGGCCCGCAAGGAACTCACGCACCGTCGCAGCCCGCCGATGAGGTCGTGGAGTTCGGCGAATTCGGTCGTGCCAGTCGTGCTCGTCAACGGATCTCCTCGGCAGTGTTTCGGATCACAGTACGCCCTCGATACTATCCACGGCACACGCCGCACGTCAGACCGTTGAGCCCGGATGTCGAGGGAGCAGACACTCATGACGGCACGCGCCACGCCGGCCGAGCGGGCCGCCACGCTGCTGGAACTGCACCGGCCGGGGGACCCGGTCATCCTGCCGACCGTGTGGGACGCCTGGTCGGCGCGGTTGGCCACCGACGCCGGATTCGCCGCGCTCACCGTGGGCAGCCACCCGATGGCGGACTCGATCGGCAAACCCGACAACGAGGGCATGTCGTTCGACGATGTCCTGAGCCGGGTCGCACAAATCACCGCCGCCGTCGACGTCCCGGTGTCGGTGGACATCGAATCCGGCTACGGCCAGCCCGCGGCCCGGCTGGTCGAGGGCCTGCTGGGCGCCGGGGCCGTCGGGCTGAACATCGAGGACACCGTGCACTCGGAGGGCAAGCGGTTGCGGTCGGCCGGCGAACACGCCGAGTTGGTCGGCCAACTGCGGTCGGCCGCCGACGCGGCGGGGGTGCACGTCGTCATCAATGCCCGGACGGATCTGTTCCTGCGTCAGGACGGCGAGGCGTCCGATCGCGTCGAGCGGGCGGTAACACGCCTGAATCAGGCGGCGGCCGCCGGCGCCGACGTGCTCTATCCGGTGGGGCGCCACGACCCCGACACGTTGCGGCGTTTGACCGCCGAACTGGAGTTGCCCGTCAACGCGATCGCGCTGCCCGACCAGGACGACCCGGCGTCCTTCGGTCCGCTGGGTGTGGCGCGCATCAGCTTCGGGCCGTTCCTCCAGGCAGCCTTGGCGACCCGGGCCAAGGAGCTGCTCGCCCGCTGGGGCTGACATGCCGAATCCGGCGAAGTCGTTGCGACTCCGCCGGATTCAACTGCCTATCTCCGAACCGGGCGGAGATTATCTGGTGATCTCGATGCGCTGCGCCTGGTTGTCGGCGTACGCACCGGCGACCCGCACCGTCAGCACGCCGGCGTCATAGGTCGCCGTGATGGCGTCGCCGGTGACGTGGCCGGGCAGCTGGAACGACCTGCGGAACGAGCCGTACCGAATCTCCCGCAGCGTGCGGCCTTCCTTCTCTTCCGAACGCTGATCGCGGTGCTCACCGTGGATCACCAGTCGTCCGCGGTCGACCTCCACGTTGACGTCCTGCTCGACGTCAACACCTGGGAGCTCGACCCGTACCATCGCGTCGTCGCCGTCCCTGACGATCTCGGCGGCGGGTTTGAAACCGCTGGTCGCCGAGGAATTCCAGTCCGCCGCGGCGGCGGGTCCGAAAAAGTCGCGCAACCACCGGTCGGTGTCCCAGGCCGGCCGCGACCACAATGCGAGGCTACTCATGGCGCTTCCCTTCCAATTCCTTGAGCTTGATTGTGAGATTCCTGTGACCGGTGCTGGTGCGACCGGCTACAAGTAGAAACATGAGTCGACCCCACTAAAGTTCCACCTCGTCGTTCGCCTGCAGCGAACGATCAATCACAGACCTTCCTGTGAGTTGTGAGATCCTCGTCATAGGACCGTCACATTGCGCGAAAAGAACGTAATTTCTGGCCGTTACTCTCAAAGCCATGTCTGCAGACGGGTTTTCGCGTGCCAGCTGTGCGCCTCGTCACATCATCGTAGTCGGACATGGCATGGTGGGGCACCGATTCGTCGAGGCGCTGCGCGCCCGTGACACCGAGGGGCTGTGGCGCATCACGGTTTTCGCCGAGGAGAACGATGCGGCGTACGACCGCGTCGGGTTGACCTCCTACACCGAAAGCTGGGATCGCAAGCTACTGGCATTGCCGGGTAACGATTACGAGGGTGACGAGCGGGTCCGGCTCGTGCTCAACCGGCGCGTGACCGAAATCGACCGCGGCGCAAAGACGGTGGTGACGGCGGACGGTCAGCGGCACGAATACGACACGTTGGTCCTGGCGACCGGGTCGTACGCGTTCGTGCCGCCGGTGCCGGGCCACGATCTGCCCGCATGCCACGTGTACCGCACGCTTGACGACCTCGACGCCATCCGCCGCGACGCCCAGCGCACGGTCGAAACCTCACACGTCACCGCGGGTGTCGTGATCGGCGGCGGCCTGCTCGGGCTGGAAGCGGCTAATGCGCTGCGCCAGTTCGGGTTGCAGACCCACGTCGTCGAGATGATGCCGCGACTGATGGCCCAGCAGATCGACGAGGCCGGAGGTGGGCTGCTGGCCAGGATGATCGGCGAACTCGGCATCGCTGTGCACGTCGGCACCGGAACGGAATCGATCGAGGCGGTCGACCATTCGGACGGCACCACCTCGGTGCGGGTGAGCCTGACCGATGGCCAGGTCATCGACGCCGGTCTGGTGATCTTCGCGGCAGGCATCCGGCCACGCGACGAGCTGGCGACCGCCGCCGGGCTGACGCGCGCCGAGCGCGGCGGGGTGCTCACCGACGTGGCTTGTCAGACAAGCGATCCCGACATTTACGCGATCGGTGAGGTCGCCGCGATCGGCGGTCGGTGCTACGGCCTGGTGGGTCCGGGTTACACCTCCGCCGAGGTGGTGGCCGACCGGCTGCTGGACGGCGTCGCGGAGTTCGGCGAGGCCGACCTGTCCACGAAGCTCAAACTGCTGGGCGTCGACGTGGCCAGCTTCGGCGACGCGATGGGGACGACCGAAAACTGCCTCGAGGTCGCCATCAACGATGCGGTCAACCGCACCTACGCCAAGCTCGTGCTCTCCGACGATGCCAAGACGCTGCTCGGCGGTGTGCTGGTCGGCGACGCCTCGTCCTACGGCGTGCTGCGGCCCATGGTGGGCAGCGAGCTGCCCGGCGACCCGCTGGCGCTGATCGCGCCCGCCTCCTCTGGCACCGGTACCGCGCTGGGCGTTGGGGCGCTTCCGGATTCGGCGCAGATCTGCTCGTGCAACAACGTCACCAAGGGCGATTTGAAGTGCGCGATCGCCGACGGCTGCGCCGATGTCCCCGCGCTCAAGGCGTGCACGACGGCCGGCACCTCGTGCGGGTCGTGCGTCCCGCTGCTCAAGCAGCTGCTGGAAGCCGAGGGCGTGGAACAGTCCAAGGCGCTGTGTGAGCACTTCAGCCAGTCGCGGGCGGAGCTCTTCGAGATCATCTCCGCGACCGAGATCCGCACCTTCTCCGGGCTGTTGGAGCGCTTCGGTCGTGGAAGGGGTTGCGACATCTGCAAACCCGTGGTCGCCTCCATCTTGGCCTCCACCGGGTCGGACCACATCCTCGAAGGCGAGCAGGCCTCGCTGCAGGATTCCAACGACCACTTCCTGGCCAACATCCAGAAGAACGGCAGCTACTCGGTGGTGCCCCGGGTTCCCGGAGGTGACATCAAGCCGGAGCATCTGATTCTGATCGGCCAGATCGCCCAGGACTTCGGGCTTTACACCAAGATCACCGGCGGGCAGCGGATCGACATGTTCGGCGCTCGGGTCGACCAACTTCCGGAGATCTGGAAGCGCCTGGTCGACGGCGGAATGGAATCCGGCCACGCGTATGGCAAGGCGTTGCGCACCGTGAAGAGCTGCGTGGGCACCGACTGGTGCCGTTACGGGCAGCAGGATTCGGTGCAGCTGGCCATCGATTTGGAACTGCGCTACCGCGGCCTGCGGGCGCCGCACAAGATCAAGATGGGCGTTTCGGGTTGCGCGCGGGAGTGTGCCGAAGCCCGGTCCAAGGACGTCGGCGTGATCGCCACCGAGAAGGGCTGGAATCTGTACGTCGGGGGCAACGGCGGCATGACGCCCAAGCACGCGCAGTTGCTGGCCAGCGATCTGGACACCGAAACGCTGGTCCGCTACGTCGACCGGTTCGTCATGTACTACATCCGGACGGCCGACCGCTTGCAACGCACGGCGCCCTGGGTGGACTCGCTCGACGGTGGGCTCGACCACGTGCGCGAGGTCGTGTGCGACGACTCGCTCGGCCTGGCCGGGGAATTCGAAGCCGCAATGGAGCGGCACGTTGAGAACTACAAGTGCGAATGGAAGGGCGTGCTGGACGACCCGGACAAGCTGTCGCGGTTCGTGTCGTTCGTCAACGCCCCGGACGCCGTCGACTCGACGGTGACGTTCACCGAGCACGCCGGCCGCAAAATCCCTGTGTCCATTGGCATGCCGCGGATCCGTGAAGCGACAACGGAGAAATGAGGAAGGGATCATGACACTTCTCAACGACATTGCGGTGTGGACCAGCGCGTGCGCGTACGAGCACCTCATTCCGGGTCGCGGCGTCGGCGTGCTCCTTGACGACGGTTCCCAGGCGGCGTTGTTCCGGCTCGATGACGGCTCCGTGTACGCGGTGGGCAACGTCGACCCGTTCTCCGGTGCCGCGGTGCTTTCCCGCGGGATCGTGGGTGACCGCGATGGCTGCGTCACGGTTCAGTCGCCCATCTTGAAGCAGGCGTTCTCGCTCGAAGACGGTTCCTGCCTGGATGATCCGACCGTTTCGGTACCGGTGTACCCGGTGCGGATCACCGATGACGGCTACGTTCAGGTCGCGCGCGACTACCAGCCGCGGGCAGCCTGAGCCGGGCCGCCGGGGTCAGCGGGTGATGTCGCCGACCAGGTAGCGCTGCATCGTCGGCCCGATCGCGTCGACGAGAGCGTCCACCGGCATGGAGTGCAACGGCTCTGATCGGATGCCGTAGCGCATGATGCCCAGGCCCACCAACTGCGAGGCGCACAACGATGCCCGCAGGGCCGCCTTGTCCGCACCCAGAATTCGCAGCAGTGGACCAAAAACGGGCCCGATGAACATGCCCTGCACGATTTCGGCCGTCTTCGCCATCCCCGTTGACGCGACGGCACTGGCCGCAAACGGGCCGCCCCCGGCGGCGTCCCACGTCGTGATCAGCATCCGCAGGGTACGCCGGCCCACCTGATTGGCCCCGCCCGTGACGATCCGGTCGATGAATTCCGGTGTGCCGAAGGGCAACCGCAGCATCTTTGCGACCGGGTCGAGGATGCCATGCGACGGCTCTTCGCGACGGGGCATGGTGTCAGGATCACCCGTCCGCGACCAAAGATCAAGGAATGCCGGACACCGGCGCGCCTCGCCGGCAGGCGCTGTGCGCTAGGGAACGGAAGGTGTGGGGCGACTGTGGGCCAGCTGAAGCGGGCTCGATCGGCGTGACGCGTGCCGGGCGGTGGGGGCGAGGACCGGTGGCAGAGCCCGCCGGAATCGGCGCGCGACCAGCCGCGCCAACCCGGGATGGGTGCCCAGCGGCTCGCTGACCAGGTCGGCGCCGCAGTGGTGCAGCCGTTGTTGGAACAGGCCGTCGGCCAGCAGATATGAGGCGACCACGACGCGTCCGCCGGTGCGCCGCGCCCGAAACCGTGCGCGGGCCACGGCCTCGGCCACCGGCGGATCACCGGTGGCCGCGAACGCCAGGCTCACCCGCGATCCGGTCAGCGCCGACAACAGCGTCGCGGTGGTGTGCAGATCCGCGCGGGCTCTGTCGTCCGAGGTTCCCGCAGCCGCCAGGATCACCGAATCGTCCGGACGCCAACCGCATTTCAGCAGCTGATCACCGACCATCCGGGCGATCTGACCGCTCGGGCCCAACGCGGGGGTGACGATCACGTTCGGGTGACCGCTGATCTCGACGTGCGAGGGTAGGTCGGCCCGCACGTGGTATCCGCGCGACAGGAACGCGGGCACCACGATGGCGGCCCGTTCGTCGGCCTTGGCGCGTGCCAGCACTTCCCCGGGGGTGGGGCCGACCACGTCGACGAACGCAACGTCCACTCTGCCGCGGACCAGCGTACTCACTTGTGCCGCAAGGCCTTCGATCATCACCACACCACCCTGCCTGCGGGTGCCGTGGGCTGCCAGGATCAATGCCATGAGGAATCTCCCGGCTGGTCGATCGCGAGCCGGTAGCCACGCTTGACCACCGTCGCGATGATGTTCTTGTCGCCCAACGCCGTTCGCAGCCGCAGCACCGCGGTGTCGACGGCGTGCGGGTCATTGCTGTTGCCGGGAAGTACCCGGAGCAAGTCGTTGCGCGCGACGACATCGCCGGGTCGTTGTGCCAGCGCCCGCAGGGTCGCCATGCTCGATCCGGACAGCGACTGCACCGAGCCATCGACCAGCACGCAGGTGCCGCGGATCTCGATGTCGTGCCCGGCCGCGCGGATGGTGCACGACCGCAGGGGTGGGAGCTCCTGGGCGATGTGGCGCGCCAACGCGCCCAACCGCATCCGCTCGGGCGACGACGTCGGAATCCCCGCCCGGATCAACGGCTGCGCGGTGACCGGGCCGACGCACATCGCGTGCACGTCGCTGCGAAGCGCTTGCAGCAGTTGATCTTCGACGCCCAACTCGCGGCTACGTTCGAGCAGCGCCGCGCCTGCGGGTGCCGAGGTGAAGGTCACGGCGTCGAATTGTCTGCGCGCGACCGAGGCGACGAGTTGGTCGAAGTCGCCGCCGGCGGGCGTCGGCTTCCAGCGGTATACGTGGATGGGGACCACCTGTGCGCCCGCCGCCCGCAGTCCGTTGATGAACTCCGGGAACGGATCCCATCCGTCCGCCGCCCCGTGCAGCTGGACGGCGATGCGCTTGCCGGCGACGTCCGACTCGAGGAGGTAGCGCAGGACCTCGCGCGATGACTCGGATTTCGGGGACCATTCCTCGTGCAGCCCGGCGGCGCGCAACGCGCCGGTCGCCTTCGGCCCTCGGGCCACGATCCGCGACT
The DNA here is from genome assembly GCF_059812385.1 of Mycobacterium sp. NGS58. NCBI lineage: Bacteria > Bacillati > Actinomycetota > Actinomycetes > Mycobacteriales > Mycobacteriaceae > Mycobacterium > Mycobacterium sp. NGS58. The sequence goes on from NZ_JCALCO010000016.1 coordinate 18,318, forward strand.
TGGCAAGCGACGCCAGCAGTTGGGTCGCCAGCCCCCAGCCGTCGGCCGCCGCGACCCAGCCGCGGAAGCCTATGCCGGTGTGCGCCACCAAGATATCGGGCGGTTCGGCGATCACCGCTTCGGTGTGATTGTGCAGTTCGGCGTCTTCGGGCAGCGCGATGATGTTGATGGCCGCGGCACTGGAGACCTCCGCGCCGTTACGGCGCAGCAACGCGCACAGCTCCTCGGCGCGGTTCGCCGACGTGACGGCGATCCGGTAGCCGGTCAGCGGCGCGGAGTCTGGTGGGGCCAGTTGCGGGGCCATATGGATTGTGTATGCCTGCGACGTTTCGGTTACGTTACCGGCCAATTGCTGCGGCATTGCCCGTGTTGCGAGGCGGCTCACACACGGGCGGCCTCCGCTTCGGGCGCCGACTCGGACAGGCCCTGGGCCGACGCGGGACGGCGCACGTAGACCATCCAGGTCATGATCGCCGCCACGACGTAAGAGGCCAAAAACACCCAGTACGCCGACGTTTCCGTGCCGGTGCTCAGGTATGACTGGCGAAGGGCCAGGTTGATAGCAACGCCGCCGAGCGCCCCGACGGCCGAGCAGATGCCGATCAGCGATCCCGACATCGCGCGGGCCCAGTGACGGCGTTCGTCCTCGCTCATGTCCAGCGAGCGGCTGCGCGCCTCGTAGACCGAGGGGATCAGCTTGAAGACAGAGCCGTTGCCCATGCCGGACAGGATGAAGAGCACCATGAAGCCCGCGACGTAGCCGATCATGCTGGCGGCGTGCGTCGCGGCGTGGTGATCGTCGAAGGTGCTGATGGTGACGAGGAGACCGGCAGCCAGGGTCATGCCGGCGAGGACGCCCAGGGTGACGCGGCTGCCGCCGATGCGGTCGGCCAGCCGGCCACCGTAGATGCGCGCCAGAGAACCGAGCAGGGGACCGAGGAAGGCCACCTGCGCCGCGTGCAGCGCCGCATGTTTCGGGCTTTCCCCGCTGCCGGCGAAGTTGACCTGCATCACCTGCCCGAAGGCGAAGGAGAAGCCGATCCAGGAGCCGAAGGTGGCGATGTAGAGCAGCGAGATCACATGGGTGTCGCGCTCGAGAAGGATCGAGCGCATGGTGCTCAGCTGGGTGCCGTGGTGGACGTTGTCCATGAACAGCGCGGCCGCGATGCCGACGGCCACCAGCATCACCAGGTACACCGCACACACCAGGTACGGCGCCTCGTGCCCGGCGGTGGCCAGCACCAGCAGGCCGACGAGCTGGATCACCGCGACCCCCAGGTTGGCGATGCCGGCGTTGGCGGCCAGCGCGCCGCCCTTGAGCCGCTGCGGGTAGAAGGCGTTGACGTTGGCCAGCGAGGCCGCGTAATTGCCCCCGCCCAGCCCGGTCATGGCCGCGCACACCACGAACGGCCACAGTGGCAGACCGGGATTGGCCAGCAACACAATCGTGCCGACCGTCGGGATCAGCAACACCAAGGCCGAGAACGTCGTCCAGTTGCGGCCGCCGAAGGCGGCGATACCCAACGTGTAGGGGATGCGGGCGCAACCACCGACCAGGGTTGCCACCGCGCCCAGCAGCAGCTTGTCGCCGGCGGAGAAGCCATAGACGGACCCCGGCATGAACAGGGCCATCACCGGCCACAGGGTCCAGATCGAAAACGCCACGTGGTCACCGGCGATGGTGCACAGGAGGTTGCGCCGGGCGACCTTCTTGTTGCCCCCCTCCCAGGCCGCCGTGTCTTCGGGATTCCAGTCCTCGATGCGGTGGTTGCGGCGCAGCCGGCCCTTCTTCGGTATGCCGCTCATGCTCGCTCACCCATCGAGGAAATCGGTTGCATCACAACGGCATCGCACGGTTTGACGTGCATAAAGCTCCCTCTCGTCAGGTCCTACGAACCGCGGCATCCCGGCCGCTGCTGCGCCAGGGATCCCCGCGCTACCCCGGCATCGGGCAAGCTGTTCGGGAGGCTGGCTTCAGACGCTTGGGCGCCCCGAAGGAAGGGGCGGGCCCCGTCTTACGGTCCGATGCTCACATTTACGACGCGAGCGGGTCAACCGGAACGGCCCGATATCGCCTGTTAGTTGTTTACCAGTTATCTGGTAAATCCCTGAGGGGCAAGCATTTCCCGAATACGCAGTTCGACAAACCCGAATGAGCGCCGCCATCAGGTGATTTCACACATACGCCCGACCCTGTGTGAGCTGGAATACGGTGTAATTCCAGCACCGGCAAAATGCGCCCGAATTGCGTTAGGAAAAAGGCCAACTCGCGGCGCCGGATTGGGTGCCCACCAATGTCCTGGGTCGCGCCCAGTGCAATCGCACCGTTTGGCCGGGCCGCACCTGAGCGATCTTGTCCACGTCCTCGTCGACCACCACGCCGACCACCGGATAGCCACCGGTGACAGGATGGTCGGGGCCCAGGATGACCGGTAAACCGTTGGGCGGCACCTGGATTGCGCCGCGAGTCGCCCCCTCGCTGGGCAGCTGCCGGTCCGGGTAACAGTACTGAAGGGGCCGGCCGGTCAGCCGCATCCCCACCCTGTCGCTTCGATCGGACGCGACCCAATCGGTGTGCACGAGCGCGTCGGGGTCGACGAACCAATCGTCGCGCGGCCCGGGAACCACGAACAGCTCGACAACATGGGCGCTGATGGCCGCGACCGGGGCTTGGTCCAGTTCGGGGTAGGCATCGGTGTGCTCGCCGATCGGCAACCGGTCGCCGGCCCGGAGCGGCGACGGGCCGATGGCCGACATCACGTCGTAGCTGCGCGAGCCCAGCACCGGCTCCACGCAGATGCCGCCGCGGATCGCCAGGTAGCTGCGCAGCCCGGCGCGGGGGGTGCCCAGCGAGATCACCTCACCGTCGCGCACCCGATGAATGCTGTTGGTGCCGAACTTGACTCCGTTGACGGTGGGGTCGGTGTCGGCACCCGTCACGGCGATGTCGACATCGCCGCCGGACACCCTGGCCGCGAAACCGCCGAACGTCACCTCCACGGTGGCGCGGTCGTCGGGGTTGACCACCAGCCGGTTGGCCAGCCTGTGCGCGCGCCGGTCGGCGGCGCCCGAACGGCTCACCCCCAGGTGGGCCAGGCCCGGACGGCCGAGGTCTTGGACAACGGCGAGCGGTCCGGTGCGGAGGATCTCCAAGGTCGGCATGGCTATCTCCTTAGCTATGGTGGCGGCCCTCTTCGCCCGGCTGCGCCGCGCTCGCGATCGGCCTGACTAAACGGCCCGGAACTGAACCCACATGCCTTGTGTCAACAACGCAGGGTTCGGGCGATGCAGGTCCCACAGCACGGCGTCGGTGCGGCCGATGAGTTGCCAACCCCCGGGGGACTGGCGCGGATATACGGCGCTGAATTCACCGGCCAGCCCGACGGAGCCGGCCGGCACCGAGGTGCGCGGATCCTGGTGGCGCGGCACCCGCAGCCGCGGGTCGCCGTCGACCAGGTAGGCGAAGCCGGGTGCGAATCCGCTGAATGCGACCCGCCACAGCGTGGCGGTGTGGGCGTCGATCACCGCGGCGACGCTCAAACCGGTGTGACCGGCGACCTCGGCGAGGTCGGGACCGTCGTAGACGACGTCGATGATCACGTCGGCGCAGGGCTCCGAGGAGGCGTCCTGGGTGGCGGCCACGCGCATTTTGCGCAGCCGCTGGCGAATGGCGCCTTGGTAGCGCGGGCCGTCGAGCTTCACCAGCACCGTGCGCGCCGCCGGGACGACGTCGACCACGCCCGGTATCGCCGCGGCGCGCAGCGCGTCCCCCCACGCCAGCACCTCGGCGGTACTACCGCATTGCACCATCAGCGCGCGGTCGCCGTAGTCCACAACGGTGTTGCCGACCAGCTCCGTCGGCAGGTTGTGGGCCAGGTCGCCGCTAAGATCCGTCACGCTCATTACTCGACGGTAACTCCGGAATCGTTGCCTGTGCGAGGGGTACGGACGGAATTTCGAGCACTGCCAGAGCTGCCTTAGCAAACGCTCAAACAGTCGCGACAAGCCCGCGGCGCTAGCCCAGAATCTTGGTGATCAGCGGGGGCAGTTGGTCGGCGATGACGGGGTAGCTCAGCGGCGACGCGAACGCGAGCGCGCCGGCCTGGTCCTTCGTCGTGAAGATGTGACGGTTCTGCGCGGTGGTGAGCGACCCGGCGACTTCGGGGTCGGCCAGGATGGCCTTCTGATCGTCCGGGTTCTGGGTCGTCCAGATCACCACGTCGGCGGACTCCAGCACCGATTTGATGTGATCGCGCGGAATGACGGCCCGCTGACCGCTGGCGAAGGGCTTGATGGCGTCGGAGATGACCAGTCCCATCTGATTCAGGAAATCCGTTCGCCAGCCCGCCATGGTGGCGGCGACGGTGCCCTGCTCCAGGGCGCCGTGCATCAGCAGCGCCTTCTTGCCGGTCCATTGCTGATTCTTCTTGCCGATGTCGGTGAACTTCTGGTCGACGCCGTCGACCAACGATTTCATCTGGTCGGCCTGGAAGACCGCCTGGCCGACGGTGGTGGCCTGTTCTTTCCACGGTTCGAAGAAGGCGTCGCCGTCCGATTGCGCGACAGTCGGGGCGATCGCGGAGAGCTTCTGGTACGTGTCGGCGTCCAGGCCGGCGTTGACGGCCACGATCAAATCCGGTTTCAGACCGGCGATCTGGTCGACGGGAATGCCGTTGTCCAGGTTCAGCACCGTCGGCTGCGCGCCACCGAGTTTGGGTGCGGCCCACGGCCAGACGGCGGAGGGCTGGTCACCGAACCAGTTGGTCACCGCGATCGGCACCACGCCGACCGCCAGCAGGTCGTCCTGCTCGGTGTAGCCGGCGCTGACCACGCGCTTGGGCGGTTCCTTGATGACGGTCTCACCGAAGAGGTGCGTGACCGTCACCGAACCCGGGGTTGCTCCCGGAGCCGGTTTGCGTGACGAGCACCCCGCCAAAAGCTCCGAGAACGCCGTCGCGCCGCCGACCGCGGTAACCCCGGCAGCCGCTGCGAGCTGCAAGAATCCCCGTCGATTCCATCCCTGTCGCATCGCGTGAGAGTATCGCGTTCCGCCCGCGCAGATGCGTCGCCGCGCGGTTGTGACCCCTCAGCCCAGCGGCATGCCGGCGTCCATGAAATCCAGGGCGCGATAGATCGTGTCGGCGGTCTTCGGCGCGCCGTCGAAGGCGGCCATCATGGCGCCCGTCAACGCTCCCGCGAACACCCGGACTTCGAAATCGTCTGCGGCACGGCCGATCCGGTGCGCAATCGCCTCCGCGGCGACGGTCACGGTGCGGTAGTACTCGTCGTACATCGCCGCCTTGAGCTCGGGTATCGAGAACATCAGACGCTGCCGGGTGCTCTCGAACTCCAGCTGGTCGTCGGGTAGCTGGGCCATGACGGCCTCGTAGGCCCTGCGGAAGGCCTGCGCCGGAGACAGGTCGCGCGGCTGGGCCTTCAGCGCGTCCAGGATCAGCGGGTCCAGGTCGTCGGCCAGCAGCAGCGATTCCTTGGACGGGAAATAACGGAAGAAGGTGCTCGGCGACACGTCGGCCGCCTCGGCGATTTGTTCAACCGTGGTGGCGGCGTACCCGTTCTGCTCGATGAGGCGAAACGCCTCGCGCCTGATGGCACGGCGGGTTTTGATCTTCTTGCGCTCCCGTAGGCCCAGGGGAGCCTCAGTCACCATGCGCCGATTGTCGCGCATCGGCCCCTCGCCGTGGGCGCGCGTTGCAGAGTTCTGACAAACGGGGACGGGCCGTTGCGAGTTCTGCGTATCGCCCACGTAACTGTGCACACCCCGACCGGTAACAGTGCGTCTTTAGCGTCGAGTGGTCACTGCTCGCGCCCCAATCAACTCAGGAGTCCCACCGGATGACCACGACCATCAGCCCCGTAACTCAGCCCGCGCCCGCGCGCGAGCGTCGTACGGGACGGCACTGGATCGATGACTGGCGGCCCGAAGACCCCGAGTTCTGGGAGACCACCGGCAGGCCCATCGCTCGCCGGAACCTGATCTTCTCGATCTTCGCCGAGCACGTCGGGTTCAGCGTGTGGATGTTGTGGAGCATCGTGGTGGTTCACATGACGGCCGGGGCGCACGGCCACCCCGCCCCGTCGGGGTGGGCGCTGACCGCCAGCCAGGCCCTGTGCCTGGTCGCCGTCCCCAGCGGAGTCGGGGCGCTGCTGAGATTGCCCTACACCTTCGCCGTTCCGCTGTTCGGCGGCCGCAACTGGACGACCATCTCGGCGGCGCTGCTGCTCATCCCGTGTCTGCTGCTGGCCTGGGCGGTGAGCCATCCCGGCCTACCGTTCGGCGCCCTCGTGGCGATCGCCGCGACCGCCGGTTTCGGCGGCGGCAACTTCGCCTCGTCCATGGCCAACATCTCGTTCTTCTATCCGGAGAAAGACAAGGGGTGGGCGCTGGGCCTGAATGCGGCGGGCGGCAACATCGGCGTGGCGGTGGTGCAGAAGGTCATTCCACCCATCGTCATCGCGGGCGGGGGGATGGCGCTGTCACGTGCCGGACTGTGCTACGTGCCGTTGGCGGTGGTGGCCGCGGTCTGCGCGTTCCTGTTCATGAACAACCTCACCGAGGCCAAGGCCGACGTGCGGCCGGTGCTGGAGTCGCTGCGGCACCCCGACACCTGGATCATGTCGCTGCTCTACATTGGCACGTTCGGATCGTTCATCGGCTACTCGGCGGCCTTCCCGACCCTGCTCAAGACGGTTTTCGGGCGTGGCGATATCGCCCTTGCGTGGGCCTTTCTCGGTGCCGCCATCGGATCGGTCGTCCGGCCCCTCGGCGGCAAGCTGGCCGACCGGGTCGGTGGCGCCCGCATCACGGCCGCCAGCTTCGTGCTGCTGGCGATCGGGGCGGCGGCCGCGCTGTGGTCGGTGCAGGCGGTCAACCTGCCGGCCTTCTTCACCAGCTTCATGTTCCTGTTCGTGGCGACCGGCATCGGCAACGGCTCGACGTACCGGATGATCTCGCGGATATTCAAAATCAAGGGCGAGCTGGCCGGCGGCGATCCCGACACCATGGTGGGGATGCGCCGGCAGGCGGCCGGCGCGCTGGGCGTCATCTCGGCGGTGGGTGCGTTCGGCGGATTCGTGGTTCCGCTGGCCTACGCGTGGTCGAAGTCGCAGTTCGGTGGCATCGAACCGGCGCTGCGGTTCTACATCGTGTTCTTCCTGGGCCTGCTCGGCGTCACGTGGTACCGGTACCTGCGCAAGCACAACGCGATCACGCGGGTGGGGATCTAGCCGAGACCAAGGGTCAGGTCGACGGCTTCTGTTTTCCGCCATAGCCGTCCCAAGGGCTGTAGTCGGCGATCAGTTCTTCCTGGGGTGGCCGTTGGTCTTCGGGGACGTGCTGCAGGTTGATCCGGATCCGGTACCAGATCGAACTCGGCCCTCTCATGCCATCGACCAGGACGTCGACCGGCTCCAGCCGGCGGGCCACGGCGGGATAGCGGTCGCGCCAGACGTCGAGCGCCGCCAGCGCCTCGTCTTTGGTCTTGGTGCGGGCGATCTCGATCAGCGGCATCGAGGACTGTCGCCTGCCGTCGCCGCGCTTGCCCGACCCCTTCGGCGCGCGTTCGGGCGGCCCCATCTCCTCGGCCAGCACCAGCAACCGGTCGAGCTCGCCGACGGCGTCGTCCATTCCCGCCCAGGGGTCACCAATTTCGGCGAACCGGGCCGGCACGGTCTCGATCGTGAACGCCTGGGGGTCGCAGCCGGCGACCTCGTCCCACTGCAGCGGAGTCGACACCCGGGCGTCCGGCGTCGCCCGCACCGAGTACGCCGACGCGACCGTGCGGTCCTTCGCGTTCTGGTTGAAGTCGACGAACACTCCTTCGCGTTCTTCCTTCCACCAGCGGCTGGTCGCCGCCTCGGGCAGGCGCCGCTCGACTTCGCGGGCAACGGTCTGCGCGGCCAGCCGCACCTGGCGAAACTCCCAGCGCGGAGCGATGCGGGCGTAAATGTGGAAGCCGCGCGACCCCGACGTCTTCGGCCACGCCGTCAAGCCGTAGTCCTCCAGCACCTCCCGGGCCACCAGCGCGACGTCCACGATGCGCCGCCAGGAGACCCCGGGCATCGGGTCGAGGTCGACCCGCAGTTCGTCAGGGTGATCGAGGTCTCCGGCCAGCACCGGGTGCGGGTTGAGGTCGACGCAGCCCAGGTTGACGGCCCAGGCCAGTCCGGCGGCGTCATGGATCACCGCCTCGGCGGCGGAAGTGCCTCGGGCGTACCGCAATTCGGCGACGTCGACCCAGGCGGGCCGCTTCGCCGGTGCGCGCTTCTGGAACACCGCTTCTTCGGTGATGCCCTTGACGAAGCGCTTCAGGATCATCGGGCGGCCGGCCACACCGCGCAGCGCGCCGTCGGCCACCGACAGGTAGTAGCGGACCAGATCGAGCTTGGTGTACGGACCCGAGCCGCGGTGCGCTTCGAACACGACCTTGTCGGGATGGGTGATCGACACCTGGTGCCCGGCCACCTCTAGCGAAACCGGACCCATGTTCATCATCGTAAGTCGATGGGTACATACCCCTCGTAATGCGACGGACGTCACATAGGGTGGAATCCATGCCTAATCTGATCGGCCTGCCCGGGCAGGCGGTTTCCAAGGTTCAGCAATACGCGGAGCGCGGTCTGGCGGAGCTCCACTATGTCCGCAAAATTCTCGAAGCCGGAGGCTTTCCGCTCGAGCCTCCCCAGAACCTTGCCGCGATGGTGAGCGACATCCGCAAATGGGGCGAGATCGGGATGCTTCCCGCCCTGCACGCCCGGCGCACCCCGGACAAGGTGGCCATCATCGACGATGACGGCGAGTTGACCTGGAAGGAGCTCGACGACGCCGCCAACGCGGTCGCCCACGCCCTGCTGGACAAGGGCGTCAAAGGCGGCGACGGCGTCGCGATCCTGGCCCGCAACAGCCGCTGGTTTTCCATCGCCGAGTTCGGGTGCGCCCGAGTCGGTGCTCGCATCATCCTGCTGAACAGTTCGTTCTCCGGGCCACAGATCAAGGAGGTGTCTGAGCGCGAGGACGCCAAACTGATCATCTACGACGATGAATACTGCGAGGACGTCAGCAAGGCCGACCCGCCACTGGGCAAGCTGCGGGCGCTGGGCACCAATCCCGACTCCGACAAGAAATCGGGCAGCAAAGACAAGACACTCGCCGACCTGATCGAAGGCAGCAGCGGCAAGCGCGCACCCAAGGCGGACAAGCATTCGTCGATCATCATCCTGACCAGCGGCACCACCGGCACCCCGAAGGGTGCGAATCGCAGCACGCCGCCGACCCTCGCACCGATCGGCGGCATCCTGTCGCATGTCCCGTTCAAGGCGGGCGAGGTGACGGCGCTTCCCGCGCCGATGTTCCATGCGCTGGGCTTCCTGCACGCCACCATAGGAGCGTTCCTGGGCTCGACGCTGGTGCTGCACCGAAAGTTCAAGCCCGATGTGGTGTTGACGGACATCGCGAAGTACAAGACGACCGCGATCGTCGTCGTCCCGGTGATGTTGTCCCGGATGCTGGACGCCCTGGAAAAGATGGATGAGAAGCCCGATCTGTCTTGCCTGCGAATTGTGTTCGTCTCCGGCTCCGCGTTGAACGCCGACGTGGCCGAGAGGGGTCTCAAGGAGCTCGGGGACGTGATCTACAACATGTACGGCTCGACGGAGATCGCTTTCGCCACGATCGCCGAACCCAAGCACCTCAAGCACAACCCGTCGACGGCGGGACCGGTGGTCAAAGGCGTCAAGGTCAAGATCTACGACGAAAACGGCAAGGAGCTGCCGCAGGGCGAAGTCGGCCGCATCTTCGTCGGAAACGCTTTCCCGTTCGAGGGTTACACCGGCGGCGGCAAGAAGCAGATCATCGACGGGCTGTTGTCTTCGGGCGACGTCGGCTACTTCGACGAGCACAATCTGCTTTACATCAGCGGCCGTGACGACGAGATGATTGTGTCGGGCGGCGAGAACGTCTTCCCCGCGGAAGTCGAGGACTGTTTAAGCGGACATCCCGACGTGGTGGAGGCCACGGCGATCGGTGTCGAAGACAAGGAGTGGGGTCACCGCCTGCGCGCCTTCGTGGTCAAGAAGGACGGCTCCGATGTCGACGAGGACACCCTGAAGAAGCACGTGAAGGACCAGTTGGCCAAGTACAAGGTGCCGCGTGAAGTGGTCTTCCTCGACGAGCTGCCGCGCAATCCCACCGGGAAGATCCTCAAGCGCGAGTTGCGCGAAATGGACGTCGATTAGCCCCCGTTCGGGCTAGCGGGCGTCCCGTGGTTGGCTGGGTCAGCGGCGGTCTTTGATGGCGCGGGTGATCTGCGCCGTGAGTTTGGGGTCCACCAGAAGCTGGTCGATGAGCGCGGTGAGGACCTCCTGCCCGGTCACCCGGGCGACTCCCAGCCGGTCGGCGGCTTCACGCTGCCAGATGTCGAGGGCGCGGTGAGTGGCTGCCGACAGGTCGACGGTTCGGCGCGTCCGCTGGGTGCGTCCCTGCTGGCCCGCCGCCGGCGGGCTGGCGATCCGCTGGCCGCCCTGTCCGAGACTGAGGCGCTCGGTGGGGGCCGCGTCTCCAGTGGGCCCGCTGGCGGGGTTGTGGGCGCGAAAGGCTCCGGCGCTGGGTCCGTTGTGGCTGCTGTTGAAGTTCACTTCGGTTGTCTTCCTCCGTGAGTGCCAATCAGTAAATCAGCGCTCGGTGCCGTTGTGTCAATACTGATTCTGTCACCGACGCCAGCGTAAGTCGCGTCGCGTGGCCGCCGCCTTCCCGTTCCGGTGCCGCACGGATGGGGACGCAGTCGCTGGGGCGCGACGGCGCCCCGCGCCGCAGATTCGTGACCTAAAACCTAAAGGTAGCTGTTTGCTGCGAGTGATTAAATCGCTGTCGCAAATGGTGCGGCTTGTTGTTTCCGGCAGGGCGTGTGATACAGATATAAGCCCCTGCGGAATGCCTGACATCAGTAGACGCGTAGTCCGTAAAACAGTACATCAGTAGATAGGGCGTACACTGCAAGAATAGCCAGACGAAGCCGAAGAGACTCAGTATGTGTGAATAACCGAATTGCGCAAATACGCAAAACGAACCAGCTCAAAATTGGGTCGCACCAACGCCATTGTTATCCAATTCACAACGACAAGTGAAGAATCTCCCTTGTTTGCTTTGGAATATGCATCTAGCGTTTTTATTAGCGATAGCAAGTGGTTGGAAGGAATGACTTCTGTGATCTCCCGGCGATCATTACGCGGCGCAGCCGCAGGTGCGATAGGTGCCGGAGCTGTGGTCGGCACGCTGCTTTTCGGTGGCGTTCCCACGGCTCAGGCCGCCCCTGCGTCCGCACCCACCACGAGCTTCGCCAGTGCTGGGCCGCACAGCGGACCGGGCTTCATCCCCGATCGCCCAGGCGGTCGCGGATGGGGCGGCCATGATGGTCGGGGAAATGGCAATGGGGGGCACGGCAACTGGGGCCGTGGCGGTGGCTACTGGGGCCCCCAGCACTGGTGGAACTGGTGGTGGTAACCACCATCTCCGCGCGGTAACGGCCATCGCCGACACGCCAACCCTCGGGATGGCCGACCGCGTCCGAGGGACCCATGCCGGCCTGACCTAGTCAGGTCGGCATGGCCCTGTTCGGGACCTATCGCTCTACGGGTCCCGCGGCAGACCCAGCAGCCGTTCGGCGATGATATTCAGCTGCACCTCGGAGGTGCCTCCGTAGATGGTGGTGGCGCGGCTGGCCAACAGGTACTCGCCCCATTTGCCGGGTAGTTGGTTGGTGTCTCCGATCGCACCGTCGGTGCCGAACGACGAGACCGCGAATTCGGCGTACCCCTGGCCCGTGCGCATGGACAGCAGCTTGGAGATCGCCGCCGACGGCATAGCGTCTCCGCCGGCGAGTGTCAACAACGTGGACCGCAGGTTGAGAACCTTCGCCGCATGGCCCTCGGCAATCAGCTGGCCCGCCCGATGCTGGGCGATCTGGTCGAAGTGGCCGTCGCGAACGAACTCGACGAACTGGGGCAGGGTCGCCAGGAAGTTCGCGTCGCTGCTGCCGATCGACACCCGCTCCGCGGTCAGCGTGTTGCGGCTGACCTCCCAGCCCCGATTCACCTCGCCCAGCACGCAGTCGTCGGGAATGAAAACGTCGTCGATGTAGACGGTGTTGAACATCGCGTTGCCGGTGAGCTCACGGAGCGGCGTCACGGTCACGCCTTCACTGTGCATGTCCAGCAGGAAGTAGGTGATGCCGTTGTGCTTCGGGGCGCTGGGGTCCGTCCTGGCCAGCAGCGCACCCCACTGCGAGTACTGCGCTGCGGTGGTCCAGATCTTCTGGCCGGTGATGCGCCAGCCGCCGTCGGTCCGCGTGGCCTTGGTCGAGAGGCCGGCCAGGTCCGACCCGGCGCCCGGCTCGGAGAACAGCTGGCACCAGATCATCTCGCCACGGAAGGTCGGCGGCAGGAACCGTTGCTTTTGCTCCTCCGTCCCGAAGGCGACGATCGACGGAATGATCCACGCGGCGATGCCGACCTGCGGCCGCCTGACCCGCCCGGAGGCGAACTCCTGGGCGATGATGATCTGCTCGACCGGACTGGCGGCCCGGCCCCACGGCTTCGGGAGATACGGCAGCACCCAGCCGCCCTCGGCGAGCGCGACCCTGCGCTGCTCCCGCTCGATCTCCTTGAGCGCGGCCACCTCGTCCCTGATCTCCGCACGCAATTTTTCGGTGTCGGGGTCGAGGTCGATATCGACCGCACGCATGCCGGTGGTGGTGGCGGTGTCGACGACTTTTTGCGGATAGTCCGAACTGCGACCGAAGGAGGCGGCCAGCATCAGGGCGCGGCGGTAGTACACGCCCGCGTCGTGCTCCCAGGTGTAGCCGATCCCGCCGTGCACCTGGATGCAGTCCTGGGTGCAGCGCTGGGCCGCCGCCGGCGCCAGCGTCGCCGCCACGGCGGCGGCGAAGTCAACATGCGAACCCGCTGTGTCCCAATTGTTTTCGCGGGCCTCGTCGATCGCTCGGGCGGCATCCCACACGGCCGCGGTGGCCCGCTCGGTATCGGCGATCATCTCGGCGCACTTGTGCTTGATGGCCTGGAACTGACCGATCGGACGGCCGAACTGCTCGCGAACCTTGGCGTAGTGAGAGGCCGTGTCGGTTGCCCAGCGGGCCACACCGATGGCTTCCGCGGACAGCAGCGTGGTCATCAGCGCGTGCGCCGTAGCCATGCTGAGGTTGGTCAGCACGACGTCCTCGCCGACCTCAACGGCATTGGCCCGCACGTCGGCGATGGGCCGCAGCGGGTCCAGGCTTTTCACCGGTTCGATCTCGAGCTGCTCGGCGCGCAGCACCACCCATGCCTCGCCGCTGTCGATCGCAACGGGCAGCACCAGCAAGCTGGCCTGTGCCGCGGCGGGAACCGCACGGACTTCGCCGCGGATCACCAGTGAATTGCCATGCCGGGTGGCGGTCAGCGCACAGCAATCCAGGCCGTAGGAGGCGATTTCGCCACCCGACGCCAGCGCAGAGAGCACCTTCGCGTCCGGGTCGTGCGCGGAGATCAGAGCACTGGCGATCGCCGACGGCACGAACGGGCCCGGCACCGCGCCATAACCGAATTCGGCTAGCACGATGGCCAATTCGAGCATTCCGAAGCCTTGCCCGCCAACGGATTCCGCGAGATGGACGCCCTGGAGGCCCTGGTCGGCCGCGGCCTGCCAGTACGGCGGGGGATTCTCGAGGGGGGTCTCCATCACCGCGTGCAGCGTCTCGGACGGCGCAACGCGCGCCACCAGCGATCGCACGGAATCGGCCAGGTCTTGATGCTCGGGATTTATCGCGATCGGCATTGGTCGCCTTCCGTTGCTGCAGGAGGCCGCGTCGGCCAAGTACCTTCCAAGCTAACAACCAGCCGGTTGGTTGACGATATGGGCCGGCGGCCGCCCGTCGCGCAGGGTCCGGCGCCGACATAGGCGACAAGTGTCAGCGCCACCGCTTGGCGATCCATTGGGCGATGATGTCGGCCTGCTCGCCGCGTGCCCCCGGGGTGGTGAAGTAGTGGTCGGTGTCCACCGATGCCCGCGTTTTGTCGGTGCTGGCGAGTGCGTCGAAAATGCGTTGGGCGTCCGAGGGAAACACCCCGGTGTCGGCGTCGGCATTGATCACCAGCGCGGGGCAGGTTATTCGGGCCAGGTGCGGTTCGGCACGGGTTTGCGCCACCCGCAGGCTCCACATGCTCAGCCAGTTGCGCAGCGTGCAGGCCGCGGCGATCCCGTGCGCCGAGCGATTCGCTTTGGCCGGGACGCCCGCGTAGCACATGTTGGGTTGCCGTTTGGTGGGCTCGATGCTGGCGTCGACCATGCGGGGATCGGCCCAGGTCCGCATCACGGAGAACGGGCGATCGGAAAACCCCGCCGCGCGAATGCGTTTGAGCTCGGCCTCGGCCCAGTCGGTGATCGCGTGGTTGCGTGAAGTCTGCGCGCTGCGGTAGCGGGCGAGAAATTCCGGTGAGTAGGGCGGCCCGTTGCGCTCGTTGAACAGGTCGAGGTCGGCGTCGGTGGCGACGGGGTCGTTCTCATCGACGACCGCGGCGTCCATCCAGGCGGTGAGCACTTCCGGACGGCCGGGATGGGCCGCGGTGGCCACATAGCCATCGGCGGGGGGCAATTCGGTCAGTCCGGCCGCGGGCCGCATCCCCTCCAGGGGAGTGACGTTCGGTTGGGCCGTCTGCGAGTGGTACGCGGCCATCAACGAACCGCCACCCGAATTACCCAACAACACAACGGTTTCCACACCCTGAACCTCACGCAGCCAGTGGACGCCGACGCCGATGTCGACCAGCGCGTGGTCGAGCAGAAAGCTGCTTTCGAAACCACGGAACCTGGTGTTCCAGCCCAGAAACCCGATGCCGCGCGTGGCCATGTAGTCGGCGAGATAGTGCTCGGAGAAGTCGATCTGGTAGTGCGTCGCGATCATCGCCACCTTGGGTTTGCGTCCCACCCCCCGGTGATACAGACCCTGGCACGGATGCCCGCCCGCGCCCGCGCGCCCCGCGGTGCGGGACGGCAGCCCGACGAATTCGCGTATCACTCCGGCACCGGTACGGCGAGTCAATTCAGCGGTCCCCCTCACGCATAGATGGCTCGGTAGTAGATGTTGGCCAAGGTTTGGATGCAGGCCTGATCGTCGGGTTCTGAAGCACGGGCCCCACCGAGCTGGATGTAGCAGAACTGATTGAACATCGCCACGATGGCCTCGGCGAGTAGCCGCGGATCGTCGTCGGGACAATTGCCCTCGGCCTGGGCGCGTCGCACCGATTCGGTTATAAAGGAGATTGGTATTTCACAGATCTCGGCCCAGTACCGGGCGAAGTCGTCGTTGATCATAGCCAGCTGCGACACGCTGATCACCTCGGCGAGCCGATTGCGGTAGGTGTGCCAGTGGGCGGATGCGGCGGCGTGCGCGCGCTCCCGATCGGATAAACCGTGTTCGGTCACCGAGAGCGCGCGCTCGTTGGCCTCGTCGCGGAAGCGCAGCGCCCACTGACGCACCATCGCCTCTTTGGAGTCGTAGTAGTTGTAGAACGACGCCGCCGACCGTCCGGCTTCGGCGGCGATGTCGGCGATGGTCGTGGCCAGGACGCCCTTGCGCGCGATGACGGTTCGGGCGGCCATGTCGATGGCCGCCCGAGTGCGCCTGCCCCGAACGGTGGGAAGCTCGGCGGGCCGGCCGCCCCGGCCGGCGGGGGACGCCGCGGTCGACACCTGCGCACCTCCCTGGGCTAAAACTGAAACTGATGTTAGATTCAGATTTGGATCTTGGCCAGGATCGTCAGGCCGGGGACCGAGGGGAGCCACCAGATGATCAAGCCGCACAACACCAACACGGAATTCGAACTCGGCGGCATCAACCATGTCGCGCTGGTGTGTTCGGACATGGCGAAAACCGTGGACTTCTACAGCAATATCCTCGGCATGCCGCTGATCAAGTCGCTGGACCTACCCGACGGCGCGGGCCAGCATTTCTTCTTCGACGCCGGCAACGGCGACTGCGTCGCGTTCTTCTGGTTCGCCGACGCCCCCGACCGGGTACCGGGGCTCTCGTCCCCGGGCGCCATCCCGGGCATCGGCGACATCACCAGCGCCGTCAGCACCATGAACCATCTGGCCTTCCACGTGCCGGCCGAGAAGTTCGACGCCTACCGTCAGCTCCTGAAGGACAAAGGGGTGCGGGTCGGGCCGGTGCTCAACCACGACGAAAGCCCCATGCAGGTGTCCGCGACCGTCCATCCCGGCGTCTACGTGCGTTCGTTTTATTTCCAGGATCCCGACGGCATCACCCTTGAATTCGCCTGCTGGGTCAAGGAGTTCACCAGCGACGACGCCCGGGCGGTGCCCAAGACCGCGGCGGACCGCCGGCCTCCGGTGGGCGCCGCTCACTGATCCGACCGTGCCGAGCCGGAGATGTTTTCATGACCGACGGCATTCTGACCGACGCGCAGATCGCGGCGCTGACGCCCGACCAACGGCGGGCATTGATCACCCGGCTGGAGCAGCCGCTCGGTGACGTGATCGACCCGGAATTCCTGGCGCGGGTGCGGCGCATTCGATTGAGCCTGATGATCGGTGGCTCCATGGCGATGGTCCCGTGGCTGGGCTACCTGTCGGTGACGCTGCCCGAGAACTACGTCGCGCACAACTGGCCCATCACCTGGATCGGTTTCGACGTGCTGCTGGTGGGGTTCATGCTGACGACGGCGGTGCTCGGCTACCTGCGCCGTCAGTTGCTGGTGCTCGCCGCCTTCACCACGGGAGTCCTACTGTTCTGCGACGCATGGTTCGACCTGATGACCGCCGGACCCAAGGACATCTGGCTTTCGGTGATCACGGCTCTGCTGGTCGAGGTGCCGCTGGCGATCTTCATGATCACCAGCGCGGTGCGCATCATGCGGCTCACCATGATGCGGTTGTGGCTGCTGGATCCCGGCATGCGGCTCTGGAATCTGCCGCTGTTCCCGTGAGCCGGTGCAGGTTTCGCCCGAGCTCGGCCGACGCTGAACTCATCGCGGCGCGCTAGGCGTCCGCACGTGTTTCGGTGAGGCGGTACAGATTTGGCTCGGCGAGCTCGTCGAGCAGCGCCGCCAGCTGATCGACGAGCTGTTCCGGTTCGAGTCGGACGTCACCGGCGAGCCATGCGCTGATGGTTTGCCCGACGCCACCGACCACGAAATGCGCTGCGGCCTTGATCCGTTCGTTCGCCGGAACCCGTAGCGCCTGACCGACGTGCTGACCGGACAGCATGGCGAACAGGGCGCTGGACTCGACGCGTTTGCGCACGATCACCGGATCGGCGAGCTGCGTGCTGAACAGCAGTCGCCCCACGCGCGGGTCTTCGATGATGGTGCGCACGATGTTGGTCATGCAGGCGCGGTTTTGTTCGTCGGGCGGCACCGCGGCGACGGCCGCCTGCGTGGTGGCGGCCAGCTCGGCGACAACCCAGTCGAACACGCAGGCGACGAACTCGTCCTTGTCGGCGAAGCTTTCGTAGAAGTACCTGGCGGCAAGGCCTGCGCCGCGGCACACGCCACGGACGGTGACCGCCGAGATGTTCTGCAGCTCCGCCCCGAGCAGGTCCAGGCCCGTGGCGAGCAGCCGGTTACGGCGACTGGCCAGGCGCTCGGCGGCCTCGACCCCGCGATACGGCCGCGCGCTCTCGGTCATGGGAACCATCTTGACACTAAGGTCCGGCCGCGACAATATCAGGAAACAAGCGTTCGCACATTAGCGGACCCGCCCCGCGGGAGGACCTGACGATGGCAATTCACGAGCCGGTGCGCCAGCCGGTTGCGCATGTCGAGCGCAGAGTCACCGACCCGCCCCGTGCGCGGAGGCGCAGGCGGGGGCGGACGCGGGGAATCGACGAGGGCTTGATGGGTGCCGCACTGCTGGCCGGCCCGGCGAACGTGATCATGCAATTGGCGCAGCCAGGCGTCGGATACGGCGTAATGGAGAGCCGCGTCGAAAGTGGCCGCGTCGACCGGCATCCCATCAAGCGCGCCCGCACGACCTTCACCTACCTGGCCGTGGCGACCAACGGCAGCGACGCCCAGAAGGACGCCTTCCGCCGGGCGGTGAACCGTGCCCACGCGCAGGTGTACTCGACCGCGGAAAGCCCGGTGTCCTACAACGCTTTCGATCCCGCGCTGCAGTTGTGGGTGGGAGCCTGCCTGTACAAGGGCGGCGTCGACATCTACCGCATGTTCATCGGCGAACTCGAGGGCGAAGACGCCGACCGTCACTACCGGGAGGGCATGACGCTTGCCACCACCCTGCAGGTGCCGCCGGAGATGTGGCCCGCCGACCGTGCGGCGTTCGACCGCTACTGGGAAGAGTCGCTGGCCAAGGTGCACATCGACGACGCCGTGCGTGAGTACCTGTTTCCCATTGCGGCCAACCGGATTCGGGGCGTGCGGATGCCGCGTCGGCTGCAGCGCCTCTCCGACAACTTCTCGCTGCTGATCACCACGGGCTTCTTGCCGCAGCGGTTCCGTGACGAGATGCGGCTGCCCTGGGACGCAACCAGACAACGCCGCTTCGACAGGCTGATCGCCGTGCTGGCCGCGGTGAACCGGTATCTACCGCGGTTCATCCGGCAGTTCCCGTTCAACGTCTTGCTGCACGACCTGGACCGGAGGATCAAGAACGGCCGCCCGCTCGTGTAGCACGGCGTCACGATCATTTGAAAACGATAATCATATTCATTAGGCTCTCAGTCTGGTAACCCTTCCAGCCTGAGGAGTGCCTATGACGGCGCCAATGTGGATGGCCTCGCCGCCCGAACTGCATTCCGCGCTGCTCAGCAGCGGCCCCGGACCCGGGCCGCTGCTGGCCGCGGCCGGTGCGTGGTCGCAGCTGAGCGCCGAATATGCTTCGGCCGCCGAGGAATTGAGCACGTTGCTGGCGGGTGTCCAGGCCGGGGCGTGGCAGGGACCCACGAGCGAGTCCTACTCGGCCGCGCATGCGCCATACCTGGCCTGGTTGACGAAGTCGAGCGCCGACAGCGCCACGGCCGCCGGTCAACACGAGGTGGCCGCGGCGGCCTACACCGCAGCCTTGGCCGCCATGCCCACACTGCCGGAACTGGCCACCAACCACGCCGTGCACGGAGCCCTGATGGCGACGAATTTCTTCGGCGTCAACGCAATTCCTATCGCGGTCAACGAGGCCGACTACGCGCGGATGTGGACCCAGGCGGCCACCACCATGTCCACCTATCAAGCGGTATCTACCGCGGCCGTCGCGTCGACACCGCAGTCAGATCCGGCGCCGCCCATCGTGAAATCCGATGCCCCAAGCGATGATTCGTCCGGCCCGGACCACGACCCCACAATCGACAATCCGCTCAACGACTTCATCGCCAAAATCCTGAAGAATTTCGGGATCAACTGGGACCCCGCCCAGGGCACGGTGAACGGGCTGGACTACGACGCCTATACGAACGCCGCGGACCCCATCTTCTGGGTGGTGCGCGCCCTGGAACTGCTGGAGGATTTCGAGCAGTTCGGGTACTACCTGGTGCACAATCCAGCGCTCGCCTTCCAGTATCTGGTCCAGCTCGCGCTGTTCGACTGGCCTACCCACATCCTCGAGATCCTCACCAGCGCGCCCGAGCTGTTGGCGCCGGCGCTGCTCCTCGTGGCCGCTCCCTTCGGCGCCATCGGCGGCTTCGCGGGATTGGCCGGCTTGGCCGGCATGCCCGTCCCTGCGGTCGTCCCGGCGCCGCCGCCGGCCGCCGCTCCCGCGCCGCCCGCCTTGCCCGTCGTCGCCGCGGCGCCGGGCCCCGTCGCACCGGCCGCGGCACCCGCCTCGGCCCCGGCGCCTGCGCCCACTTCGACAACGAGCACCGTGACCAGTGCGCCTCCAGCATCGCCGGTTCCGGCCTCGCCCGCTCCTGGGTTCTTTCCTCCGTACGTCATCGGCCCACCAGGGATGGGGACCGGCTCGGGCATGAGTGCGAGCGCCAGCTCGAGCGCGAAAAGGAAAGCGCCAGAACCGGATAGCGTGGCCGCGGTTGCGGCCGCTACCGCGCGAGGGGCGGCCCGTGCGCGCCGGCGGCGGCGCGCGACACAGCCCGGGCACGAGTTCATGAATATGAACGTCGATGTCGACCCCGACTGGGACGCCACGCGGGTGTCCGACCGGGGCGCCGGCACGCTGGGGTTCGCCGGGACCGTCCGCCGGGAGGCGGCCGCAGCGGCCGGATTGACCACACTGGCCGGTGATGAGTTCGGCGGCGGTGCGATGCTGCCGATGATGCCGGCCACCTGGCGCACGGAAGGCGATCGGGCGTCGCGCAGCGAAGAAGGGGAGGACTAGCACGGTCGGCCTCGTGACCTCCGAATTGTCTCAAAATTTCCAGCTGGTGCGCGCTGAGATAATGACGCGGTGGAGACGCTGAAGTCCGGGCGCAGGCTGCGCGTCGGGTCGATGGAAGTGCTGGTGGCCCTGCTGCTGGCCTGCGCGTTGGCCGCGACGACCCTGCGCAATGCGGTCTTCAACAGCGAGGCGCTGTCGACGGTGGGCACCGTGTTCTGCGGGGTCTTCGTGCAGGCGATCCCGTTCCTGGTGCTCGGCGTCGTGGTCAGCGGATTGATCGCGGTGTTCGTATCGCCGCAGCGGTTGGCGAGCTGGCTGCCACGCCGACCGGCGCTGGCGGTGGTGGCGGCCGGCGTCGGTGGCGTCGCGCTACCGGGGTGCGAGTGTGGCTCAGTTCCGTTGGCGCGCAGGTTGTTCGGCGAAGGCGGGGCGACCGGAGCAGCTGCGTTGACGTTCATGCTGGCCGCCCCGGCGATCAACCCGGTCGTCCTGGTCGCCACGGCGGTAGCGTTTCCGGGCGAACCCCGGATGGTCTTCGCCCGGATGGGTGCGTCGCTGCTGACCGCGGTCGTGATGGGCTGGGTGTGGTCGCGGTGGGGTCGTGCGGAATGGATCACCCGCCGGCTGCCCGTCGCGGGAAACCAGACCGAACCGCGTTGGGTGACCTTCGCCGAGGCGGCCCGTCACGACTTCTTGCAGGCCGCATCGTATTTGGTGCTCGGCGCGGCAGCGGCGGCGGTGCTTCATGTCGCGGCGCCGCAGTGGGTGTTCGCGCATCTGGCGACCGATTTGGTGCTCGGGATCGCTTTGATGGCCGCCCTTGCGGTCGTGCTCGCCCTGTGTTCGGAGGCCGACGCGTTCGTAGCCGCCAGCATGACGATGGTGCCGTTGTTGCCCCGCCTCGTGTTTCTGGTCGTTGGGCCGGCCGTCGACGTCAAGTTGTTCGCCATGCAGGCAGGTATGTTCGGCCGGGCATTCGCCGCACGCTTTGCGCCGTGCACCTTCCTGGCGGCCACCGCGAGCGCCTGTGCGATCGGGCTTTTCGTCCTGGGGGCGCGGTGATGAGCCGCGAAGCCGAGAACACCGTCTTGCTCCTGGTGGGCATCAGCATCGCCATGATCACCGTGTCGGGTGTCTTCACCCGCTACGTCAAACCCGGGCTACTGCCGTGGCTTATCGCATCGGCGGTGGTGCTCATCGGTTTGGCGCTGGTGTCGATCATCGGTGACATTCGTCGCGGCGGACCCCGAAGAGGTGACGGTGCCGGCGACCACGGCAACGAGCATTCCCATCGAACGGGCATCGCCTGGTTGCTGGTGGTCGCCGTCCTGGTACTGATGTTCGTGGCGCCACCGGCACTGCGGCCCTCCGCCGCCGCCCCGTCCGTGACATCGGTATCCAATGATGTTCTGAGTAGGACATTTCCGCCGCTTCCCCCCGGACCTTCTCCAGAGGTCTCGCTCCCCGAGGTGCTGATGCGCGAAGCGCACGACTCCACCGGATCGTTGACGAACCGGTCGATCACCGTGACGGGGTTCGTACTCAACGAGGCGCAGGGCGTCGACCTCGGCCGCATCGTCATCATCTGCTGCGCGGCCGACGCTCAGCTCGCCCGCATCCACCTGCGCGGCCCGGCCGCCGGGGCTGCGGCCGGTCTGCCGGACAACACCTGGCTTCGAGTCCAGGGCCAGGTCATACCCGCGCCCCGACAACCGAATTCGCCGGCGACTCCGATACTGCAGGCCGCTGCGGTCACCCGCATCGACGCCCCGCCCAACCCCTACGCCTACCCGCGTTGAGCGGTCAATTGCGTCGGCTCCAGCCGCGTGACCAACGCTCGTGCTGCGTGAGTTGGCTTGGGACGGGCGTGTTTTCCCACTGCCCGCGCTCCAGCCAATCGCGTAACTCGGCGGCGGCAGCGCTGTCGGTGATGGGGCCTATCCAATGCGCCGGGCCACAGGCCACTCGGTCATCCGTGCAGGGCTGCACCAGGGCCATGACGCCGCCACCGGTGGGTCGAGACGCACAGGTGAGGGATCCGAGCATGCAACCGGCAGAAACCAGCGCGGAGTGCGGGCAGCACCGGATGGTGGGACGCAGTTCGTCGATCACCGACAGCTTGTGATCGACGGCGCAAGCCGCGCAGACGATCACGGTGAAGGGGCGGTCGGTGCCGCGGCGGTGCGGCGTCATCGCGCCGTGTGCCGTCCGGGGTAGGGCAGCAGCGCCATTTCCCTGGCGCTCTTGATGGCCGCTGCAACCTGACGTTGTTGCTGAACGGAGAGGCCGGTGACCTGACGGGATCTGATCTTGCCGCGTTCGGAGATAAACACGCGCAGCGTCGCGGTGTCCTTGTAGTCGACCGCGTCCAGTAAGAGGCTGTGCAGCAGATTCCTTCGTGAGCGGGCGGCCGGTAACGCGGGCCTGCGGGCCCGTGCGGCTTTCCCGGCCATCACCAGCTCGCCTTCCGCACGCCGGGTAGCTGTCCGGCGTGCACCAACTCGTTCTTGACGATCTTGGATTTCTTCGCCATGCTCAGCGCTCCTCGCGGAACTCGACGTGGCGGCGGATGACGGGGTCGTACTTGCGGAGCAGTAGCCGGTCGGGGTCGTTACGACGGTTCTTGCGGGTGATGTACGTATATCCGGTTCCCGCGGTGGAACGCAGCCTGACCAGGGGCCGAATCTCGTTGCGTGCCATCAGATTCGCTGCCCTTCGCGGCGCAGGCGGGCCACGACCGCCTCGATGCCGTCACGGTCGATCACCTTGATGCCCTTGGCGCTGACCCGCAGCCGGATCCGGCGCCGCTCCGAGCGCAGGTAATACGTCTTGAGCTGGATGTTGGGGTCGAACCGCCGAGACGTTCGGCGGTTCGAATGCGAGACCGCATTACCAAAACCCGGTCGCCGGCCGGTCACTTGACAGTGGGCGGACACCGTGCACCTCCCCGCAGCTTATTGAAAATCATTTTCGACAAGGCCCGTCATGAACGGTACCGCATGAATGAGCCAAATGAAAATGATTATCAATAAGGAGGACGATGCCGACGCCCGTCATCCTGGTCGCCGGGCAGAGCCACACCGACCCAGTGGTGGGCGCGTTGCTGCGCAGCCCGGGAACGCTGGTGGTCGAGCACCGCTTCGACGGTCAGGTGGTGTGCCGAACGACGGCGATGCTTTCCGGCGGCGTGTTGACGTCGGATGAGACCGGCCTGGAACTCGCGCATGGCTGCGTTTCGTGCACCATCCGCAACGACCTGCTGGTGTTGTTGCGCCGGTTGCACCGTCGCGACGACGTCGACCGGATCGTCGTGCACCTGGTGCCCTGGCTGGAACCCGAGCCAA
This sequence comes from Mycobacterium sp. NGS58, assembly GCF_059812385.1. Lineage (NCBI taxonomy): Bacteria > Bacillati > Actinomycetota > Actinomycetes > Mycobacteriales > Mycobacteriaceae > Mycobacterium > Mycobacterium sp. NGS58. Next base: position 42,030 of record NZ_JCALCO010000016.1, read on the forward strand.
TCTGCCTGGCAATCAAGCACGTTCGGGTGCGCGTGGCGCCGGGCTACGTCGATGGGCCCGCGGCGTTGGACGTGTCGATCGCGGCAGTGGTGAGCTGTGTCGATTCGTCGACGTGGCTCGAGCAGGCGCTGGGTGAGGACGAACTGGCCGACGGGCGCACCGAGGCGCAGGTGGTGATCGGCCAGGCCGAATTCGCCGACGTACTGGTGCTCAATCAGCTCAATCCGTTCGTCTCGGCCGTGCTGCACCGGCTGTCCCCGCGGGCCCGCGTTCGGGTGGGGGCCGACGGCGTCGAGGACGCGCTGATCAATCTGTATCGCGACGCGCGCCGTGGTCGCAGCGATGATCCGCACGGCCCGCTGCTGATCGGTCAGCCCCCACTGGAGCCCCGCGGGCCAATCGCATTGACGGAGTTCAATTCCCGGCGCCCGTTCCACCCGCAGCGCCTGCACGCGTGCCTGGATCTGCTGCTGGCCGGTGTGATCAGAACCCGGGGCCGGCTCTGGCTGGCCAGCCAACCCGACCGGGCGATGTGGTTGGAGTCCGCCGGTGCCGGGCTCCGGGTGAGTTCGGCCGGCAAGTGGCTGGCCGTCCTCAACGACATCGAGCTGAACGGAATCGACGCCGAGCGACGAGCTTTCGCCGAATTGAGCTGGGACGCTCGGTACGGCGATCGGCACACGGCGATGGTCGTATTGGTGTGCGGCGCAAGTTCCGCCGACATCCTGGAGGCCCTGCACGGCGCTTTGCTCACCGACGACGAGATGCGGCGCCCGAGCGACTGGATCCGCTACGAGGACCCGTTCGGCGACTGGCACGAGGAGCCGTGCACGGACCGGGCGGAAGCCGAAGATGCGGTCCGGCACACCCAGCAGGACGGTGACCCCTCGTGAAACCCGGCGTCCACCCGGACTACCACCCGGTCGTTTTCCAGGACGCCACCACCGGTGCGATGTTCCCGACCCGATCGACCCTCACGAGTTCGCGCACGGTCGAGTGGCAAACGTCGCGGGGAGTCTGCACCTATCCACTGGTCGTCGTCGAAATCACCTCTGATTCGCATCCGTTCTGGACCGGCAGTCGTCGCGTGGTCGACAGCGCCGGGCAGGTGGAGAAGTTCCGTCGCCGCTACGGCGACAAATAGCGACGTGCGTCATTACCGTTGCGCGCCACCGGAAAAGGTGTGTCGGCGGCGCGGCGTACTGTGGGTTGGGTGCGTAGCGAAGGCGATACCTGGGACATCACCACGAGCGTGGGTTCGACCGCGTTGTTCGTGGCCGCAGCAAGGGCGTTGGAGGCGCAAAAGCCCGACCCGTTGGCCGTGGATCCGTACGCGGAAGTCTTCTGCCGCGCCGTGGGCGGTTCGTGGGCGGACGTCCTCGACGGCAAGGAGCCAGACCACCAGCTGACGACCGCCGACTTCGGCGAGAATTTCGTCACCTTCCAGGGTGCCCGCACCAGGTTTTTCGACGACTATTTCCGTCGTGCGGCGGACGCGGGCGTGCGTCAGGTGGTCGTCTTGGCGGCGGGCCTGGACTCGCGCGCCTACCGCCTGGACTGGCCGGCCGCGACGACGATCTTCGAGCTCGATCAGCCGCAAGTGCTCGATTTCAAGCGCGAGGTGCTTACCGGCGCCGGCGCCCAACCGCGTGCCGAGCGTCGTGAGATCGCCATCGACCTGCGTGATGACTGGCCGCAAGCCCTGCGCGACACCGGCTTTGACCCCGACAAACCGTCGGCATGGATCGCCGAGGGGCTGTTGATCTACCTCCCGGCGGCCGCAGAGGAGCAGCTGTTCACCGGCATCGACGGCCTGGCCGGCCACGGCAGCCACGTCGCGGTCGAGGACGGCGCCCCGATGGAGCCCGAGGCCTTCGACGCCGCAGTGGCAGAAGAACGGGCGGCCACCGCGCAGGGCGACGGGCGGGTGTTCTTCCAGCTGGTCTACAACGAGCGGCATGCCCCGGCCACGGAATGGTTCGGCAATCACGGCTGGGACGCGGTCGGCACTCCGTTGGCCGACTACCTCCGCCAGTTCGGCCGTCCGGTGCCCGGCCCCCAGACCGAGGCCGGGCCGATGATCGCGCGCAATACCCTGGTGAGCGCCGTCAAGGCCTGACCTCCCGCGGTCGCGGTTTTCATGAGTTTTCGATGAGTTGACCTCGCGCCGGAACTTTCGCGCGCCGCTTTCCGACTACTCACGGCTGATCGGTGCGTCGCTCAACAGCCCGGGCGACGCCGGCTTCAGCCGGCAAGGAGTCCGGAGGATGACCGCACCGGTGTGGATGGCGTTTCCCCCGGAGGTTCACTCCACGCTGCTGAGCAGCGGTCCCGGGCCGGCCGGCCTGCTGGCCGCCGCGGCCGCCTGGAGTTCGTTGAGCACGACTTACGCGTCAGCGGCCGACGAACTCTCCGCGACCCTGGCCGCGGTGCAGGCCGGAGCGTGGGAGGGCCCCACCGCCGAGCGGTACGCGGCCGCCCACCTGCCCTATCTGGCGTGGCTGATGCGGACCAGTGCCAACAGCGCGGTGGCCGCCGCGCGGCACGAGACGGCCGCCACTGCCTACACCGCGGCGCTGGCCACCATGCCGACGCTGCCCGAACTGGCCGCCAACCACACCGTCCATGGCGTCTTGGTGGCGACCAATTTCTTTGGCATCAACACGATTCCGATCGCGCTCAATGAGGCGGATTACGCGCGGATGTGGGTCCAGGCGGCCACCACGATGACCACCTACCAAGCGGTGTCCAGTGCGGCGGTGGCGTCGACGCCGCAGACCGACCCGGCGCCCGTCATCGTCAATGCCGACAGCAGCGGCGACGACAGTGACGACGACGGCGGGATCGTCGACAACGACGGCGGCGACCCGACCCAGCTGAGCTGGTGGTTAAACCGCGTCACCGAGATCATCGACACTCTGGGAAGAGACTTGTCGGAATTCCCCACCGACCCGGTCGACGCGATAGAGGATTTGTTCCGCGACATTCCACTGCTCATTGCCGACGAATTCGACCACCTGGGCGAGGCCCTTCAGACCTTTCCCCAGCTTGCGGCTCTCCCCTTCGCCGTGCCGGGGGGATTTGGGGCAGGCATAGCGGGTTTGACCCTGCTGGCCGGGATCCAGCCCGCCCCGGCCCCGATTCCGGAACCCGCCGCCGTGCCCGCGCCGGTGCCGGAGGCGCCCGCAGCGCCGGCCGTCAGCAGCGCTCCGCTCGTGAGCGCTGCGCCGGTCACCGCGCCGGCGCCGTCCCCCGCCTCCACTCCCGCTCCGGCGCCCACACCGGCCTCGGTCCCTGCGCCCGCAACGCCGGCGCCGCCGCCCGTGACCGGCGGCGAGGCGGTCGCCTTCCCTTATTTGGTGGGTGGGCCCGGCATCGGCACCGACGCCGGCATGGGCAGCGGCGCGCAGCGCAAGGGGTCCGAGCCGAGTTCCGCCGCGGCCGCCGCACCGGCAGCGGCGTCGGTGTCGGAAAGGCAGCGGGCGCGGCGGCAACGTCGGGCGACGATGAAAGATCACTACCGCGGCTACGAGTACGCGGACCTGGAACCGGATGACGGGCCGGTATCCGATCCGGGCTCGTCGATCGCATCCGATCGCGGCGCGGGCTCACTGGGCTTTGCCGGAACGGCGCCGGTGGCTAGCACCGAGGCCGCGGGCCTGACCACGCTGGCCGGTGACGAGTTCGGAAGCGGACCCTCGGCGCCGATGTTGCCAGGCAGCTGGAACAGCGATTAACCGGGGAACTTTTTCGGGCCGCCGGCCGACTATTGGCTGCGTGATCGTTCCGCGGCTACCGGTCGGGGCGGTCGTCGAGCTCACCCGATCTACTAGGAGCCTTGCTATGACCGCGCCGGTGCGGACGGTGTCATCCCTGATCCGGCTGGGCATGGCGGACAGGTTCAGGCTGTGCGGGTCGAGTTGATAATGAAAATGATTTTCATTAAGGTAGGGCCTTGCTGTGAGGCCGCCCCACGTGCGGCTGTGAGTATGCCGAAAATGCGGAGAAAGGCCTATGAACAAGTCCTCAACAGCGGTAAAAGAAGGACTGTGCAGCGATGAGCCGGATAGGCCCAAACGCCTCGACAGTTAGCTTATGCAATGCTAACTTCAGGCGGTTAGGTTAGGGGAGGCTACACAAATGAAAAGACGCGGCCGTGGAGCGCGGTGACACCGGCATGCTCACAGCTCAGCCTGCTAGTTCACGGGTTGACGAGGACGTCGTCAGCCGCTTCGCAACGTGCTGTCGCGCGCTGGGCATCGTCGTCTATCAGCGCCAGCGTCCCGCCGATCTGGCCGCCGCGCGCTCCGGTTTCAGCGCGCTGACCCGGGTCGCTCACGACCAGTGCGACGCGTGGACGGGCCTCGCGGCGGCCGGCGACGTGTCCCTGCGGGTGCTCGAGGCGGTATCGCGCAACGTCGCGACCGCGGGCACGCTGCAACGCCAGGTCGATCTGGCGCCGGGCTCGCTGGGCTTCCGCTACGACACCGGACTCTATTTGCAGTTCCGCGCCACGACGCCCGACGACTTCCACCTCGCCTACGCGGCCTCGCTGGCAACGGCCGGACGATTTGCTGACGCCGACGAAATCGTCGGCGGCCTGACTGCAGGCCGCCCCAGCTGGCGCGAAGCCCGCTGGGTGTCCGTCGTCATCAACTATCGCGCCGAGCGTTGGTCGGACGTTGTCAAGCTGCTGACCCCGATCGTCAACGACGCGGATCTGGACGAGGCGTTCTCGCACGCCGCCAAGATCGCCCTGGGCACCGCGCTGGCTCGGCTGGGCATGTTCGCCCCGTCGCTGTCGTACCTGGAGGAGCCCGACGGTCCCGTCGCGGTGGCTGCCGTCGACGGCGCGCTGGCCAAGGCGCTGGTGCTGCGTGCGCACGTGGACGAAGACTCGGCCAGCGAGGTGCTGCAGGATCTGTACGCCGGGCATCCCGAGAACGAACAGGTCGAACAGGCCCTGACCGACACCAGTTTCGGGATCGTCACCACCACGGCGGCCCGCATCGAAGCCCGCACCGATCCATGGGACCCCGAAACCGAGCCCAGCGCAGAGGATTTCGTCGATCCCGCTGCGCACGAACGCAAAGCCGTGCTGCTACACGAGGCCGAGCGCCAGCTTGCCGAATTCATCGGGCTCGACGAGGTCAAGAACCAGGTGTCGCGGCTGAAGAGTTCGGTCGCGATGGAATTGGTCCGCAAGCAGCGTGGCCTCGCGGTCGCACAGCGCGCCCACCACCTGGTCTTCGCGGGCCCACCCGGAACCGGCAAGACCACCATCGCCCGCGTGGTCGCCAAGATCTATTGCGGTCTGGGACTTTTGAAGCGGGAGAACATCCGAGAGGTGCACCGCGCCGACCTCATCGGTCAGCACATCGGTGAGACCGAGGCAAAGACCAACGCGATCATCGACAGCGCGCTGGACGGCGTGCTGTTCCTGGACGAGGCCTACGCGCTGGTCGCCACGGGCGCCAAGAACGACTTCGGCCTGGTGGCAATCGACACCCTGCTGGCGCGGATGGAGAACGACCGCGACCGTCTGGTGGTCATCATCGCCGGATACCGCGCCGACTTGGACAAGTTCCTGGATACCAATGAGGGCTTGCGTTCTCGTTTCACCCGCAACATCGACTTTCCCTCCTACGCACCGTCGGAGCTGGTCGAGATCGCCAACACCATGGCCGAGCAGCGCGACAGCATCTTCGAACAGTCTGCGCTGCAACACATGGAGGCGTTGTTCACCAAGCTGGCATCCGAGTCGACTCCGGATGCCAACGGAATCTCGCGGCGCAACCTGGACATCGCCGGTAACGGTCGGTTCGTCCGAAACATCGTCGAACGCTCCGAGGAAGAACGAGAGTTCCGGCTCGACCACTCGGAACACGCGGGCACAGGCGAATTCAGTGACGAGGAGCTGATGACGATCACCGACGACGACGTCGAACGGTCGGTGGAGCCGCTGCTGCGCGGCCTTGGCCTGTCGGTGCCGGCATGAGCAACGAGTCCGACGAACGCCGTTCGTTCACTTCTCGCACGCCGGTCAACGACAACCCCGACCAGGTCGAGTACCGCCGCGGTTTCGTCACCCGCCACCAGGTCACCGGCTGGCGGTTCGTGATGCGCCGGATCGCCTCCGGTATCGCCCTGCACGACACCAGGATGCTGGTCGACCCGCTGCGGACGCAGTCGCGCGCAGTGGCCATGGGTGCGGTCCTTCTGATCACCGGCTTGGCCGGCTGCTTCGTCTTCTCCCTGATCCGGCCGAGCGGAACGGTCGGCACCAACGCCATACTTGCCGACCGGTCGACCGCCGCTTTGTATGTCCGAGTCGGCGACGACCTGCATCCGGTGCTCAACTTGACGTCCGCCAGGCTGATCACCGGCCATGCGGCCGATCCCACCATGGTGAAAAGCACTGAGCTGGACCGCTTTCCGCGTGGCAACCTGATCGGCATCCCGGGCGCCCCGGAACGCATGGTGCAAAACCCCTCGCACGACGCGAACTGGACGGTGTGCGACTCGGTCAGCCAGCCGTCCCAGGGTGGGCATGCCGCCCACAGCACCGGCGTCACGGTGATCGCCGGGCGGCCGGACAGCAGCGGCGCGCGCGCCGCGGCGCTCCCGTCGCGGCAGGCGATCCTCGTCGACAGGGACGGCAGCACCTGGTTGTTGTGGGACGGCAGGCGTTCGCAGATCAACCTGACCGACCACGCCATCACGAACGCACTTGGCCTGGGACAGAACAATTCCGAGGTGCCCGCGCCCCGGCCCATCGCGCTCGGCCTGTTCAACGCGATACCCGAGGGACCGCCGCTGACGGCGCCCGTCATCCCGAACGCGGGTGCCCCGACGCCGTTCAGCGTGCCCGCGCCGATCGGCGCGGTGGTGGTCTCCTACGCCCTGGACCAGAGTTCCTCGGGCGCGCCGCGGTATTACGCCGTCTTGCCCGACGGTTTGCAGCAGATCTCACCGGTGCTCGCCGCCATCCTGCGCAACACCAATTCCTATGGACTCGACCAGCCGCCGCGGCTGGGTGCCGACGCGGTGGCCAAGCTGCCGGTGTCGCGGATGCTGGACACCGCGCGGTACCCGGATCAACAGATCGGCGTCGTCGACGCGGCCAAAGCCCCTGTCACATGCGCCTATTGGGGGAAGCCGGCCGGGGCCGCCACCAGCTCGCTGAACCTGATGTCGGGCTCCGCGCTGCCCGTCGCGGAATCGATCCGCACCGTCGACCTGGTGGGCGGCGGCGCGGCGACAACCGCCACCCGTGTCGCCCTCGCGCCGGGCACCGGCTACTTCACCCAGACCGTCGGCGGCGGCCCGGACTCACCGGGCACCGGCTCGCTGTTCTGGGTTTCTGACACCGGCGTCCGCTACGGCATCGACAACGAGGCCGAGCACTCGGCCGCCGGGCACGGCAAAACCGTTGAGGCGCTGGGCCTTAGCGGGTCGCCGGTTCCCGTCCCATGGTCGGTGCTGTCGCTGTTCGCCAATGGTCCGACGTTATCGCGCGCCGACGCGCTGCTGGCACATGACGGGCTGACGCCCGACCAGAAGCCCGGCCGTGTGGCATCTGCCGAGGGAGCCCCCCGATGAGCCGACTGATTTTCGAAGCGCGCCGCCGGCTGGCGCCGCCGGTGACCCGCAAGGGCACCATCGCCATCGAGGCGCCGCCCGAACTGCCCCGGGTGATTCCGCCGTCGTTCCTGCGGCGGGCAATGCCCTATGTGCTGGTGATCCTGATCGTCGGCATGGTCGTCGCCCTGTTCGCCACCGGGATGCGGCTGATCTCGCCGCAGACGTTGTTCTTCCCGTTCGTGCTGTTGCTCGCCGCGACCGCAATGTATCGCGGCAACGACAACAAGACGCGCACCGAGGAGGTCGACGCCGAACGCGCCGACTACCTGCGCTACCTCTCGGTGGTCCGGGACAACATCCGCACCCAGGCCGCCGCGCAGCGCGCCGCCGCGCAGTGGTCCCATCCGGAGCCGGCCGCGCTGGCCGCCGTGCCGGGATCCCGCCGCCAATGGGAGCGCGACCCGCACGATCCCGACTTCCTGGTGGTGCGTGCCGGCCGCCATCACGTGCCACTGGCCACCGCCTTGCGCGTCAACGACACCGCCGACGAGATCGACCTGGAGCCGGTGTCGCACAGCGCATTACGCAGCCTGTTGGAGACCCATCGCACCGTGCGCGACGTGCCGACCGGAATCGACCTGGCCAAGGTCTCCCGAATCACTTTGCTTGGCCCGGAAGCCGAGGCGCGCGCTGCGCTGCGCGCCTGGATCGCTCAGGCGGTGACCTGGCATGACCCGACCGTGCTCGGGGTCGCGCTGGTCACCCCGAATCCGGAGAACCCGGACTGGTCGTGGCTGAAGTGGTTGCCGCACATCGACGTTCCCGGTCAGCTCGACGGGGTCGGCCCTGCCCGCTTCATCTTCACCGACGCCGACGACTTGGTCACGACCCTGGGTTCGGCGCTCGTCGACCGTCCTGCGTTCACCGGTGAGCCCGCCGCCGCGCTCCGTCACCTGCTGATCGTCGTCGACGACCCCGACAATGACCTGAACGCGTCGACGCTGGCGCCGGGCCGGGCCGGTGTCACCGTCGTGCACCGCAGCGCGACACCTCCCAACCGTGAGCAGTATTCGGATCCGGAGCAGCCGATCCTGCGCGTCAGCGGCGGCGACAGCCGAGCCGGCGTCATCGAGCGCTGGCAGACCGGCGGGTGGCAGCCCTACATCGACAACGCCGACGGATTGGGCGCCGACGAGGCGGCGCACCTGGCGCGTCAGCTGTCGCGCTGGGACTCCAACCCGACTCACACCGGGCTGCGCTCGGCGGCCACCCGCGGCGCCACGTTCACCACGATGCTGGGCATCTCGGATGCCTCTCAACTGGACGTGCCCACCCTGTGGGCGCCGCGCCGCCGCGAGGACGAGTTGCGCGTTCCGATCGGGGTGACCGCGACCGGTGAGCCGTTGATGTTCGACCTCAAGGACGAAGCCGAGGGCGGGATGGGCCCGCACGGGCTGATGATCGGTATGACGGGTTCGGGTAAGTCCCAGACCCTGATGTCGATCCTGTTGTCGCTGTTGACGACCCATTCGGCGGATCGGTTGATCGTCATCTATGCCGACTTCAAGGGTGAGGCCGGCGCCGACAGCTTCCGTAATTTCCCGCAAGTCGTCGCCGTCATCTCCAACATGGCAGAGAAGAAGTCGCTGGCCGACCGGTTCGCCGACACGCTGCGTGGCGAGGTGGCCCGCCGGGAGACGTTGCTGCGCGAAGCCGGCCGTCAGGTGCAGGGCAGCGCCTTCAACTCGGTGGTCGAGTACGAGGCCGCCATCGCCGCCGGAAACGACCTGCCGCCCATCCCGACGCTTTTCGTGGTCGCCGACGAGTTCACCCTGATGCTGGCCGACCACCCGGAATATGCGGAGCTCTTCGATTACGTCGCGCGTAAAGGCCGCTCGTTCCGCATCCACATCCTGTTCGCGTCGCAGACGCTGGATGTCGGCAAGATCAAGGACATCGACAAGAACACCTCCTATCGCATCGGTCTGAAGGTGGCCAGTCCCAGCGTGTCTCGCCAGATCATCGGCGTGGAGGATGCCTACCACATCGAATCCGGCAAGGAGCACAAGGGCGTGGGCTTCTTGGTGCCCGCCCCGGGCGCGACGCCCATCAAGTTCCGCAGCACCTATGTCGACGGCATCTACGACCCGCCTGTCAAGGCCAAATCCTTTGTGGTGCCCTCCATCCCGGAACCGAAGCTGTTCACGGCCGGGCGAGTCGAACCCGATCAGGACACCGTGATCACCGCCCCGGAGGAAGACGAATTGACCGGGCCGCCGCGCAAGCTGATCGCCACCATCGGTGATCAGCTGGCCGGCTACGGCCCGCGGGCGCCGCAGCTGTGGCTGCCGCCGCTGGACGAGCCGATCCCGTTGACCGCCATGCTGGCCCGCGCCGGCGTGCCGCCCCGGCAGTGGCAGTGGCCGCTCGGCGAGATCGACAAGCCGTTCGAGATGCGCCGCGACCCATTGGTGTTCGACGCCGCCTCGTCGGCCGGCAACATGGTCATCCACGGCGGACCGAAATCGGGCAAGTCGACCGCGCTGCAGACGTTCATCCTGTCGGCGGCCAGCCTGCACTCGCCGCGCGAGGTCACCTTCTACTGCCTGGATTACGGCGGCGGCAAGCTGCGGGCACTCGAAGACCTGGCGCACGTCGGCAGCGTGGCCTCCGCGCTGGAGCCCGAACGTATCCGGCGCACCTTCGGCGAACTCGAACAGCTGCTGCTGTCGCGGCAGCGGCGAGAGGCGTTCCGGGACAAGCAGGGTGGCGCCCACGAGGACGGGTTCGGCGAGGTGTTCCTGGTCATCGACAACCTCTACGCCTTCGGCCGGGACAACACGGACCAGTTCAACACCCGAAACCCGTTGCTGGCCAGGGTCAGCGAAATGGTCAACATCGGCCTCGCCTATGGCATCCACGTCGTCGTCACCACCCCCAGCTGGCTGGAGGTGCCGCTGGCCATGCGCGACGGCCTCGGATTGCGGCTCGAGCTCAAGCTGCACGACCCGCGGGACAGCAACGTGCGGGTGGTCGGCGCCCTGCGCCGGCCCGCCGAGGCCGTTCCGCACGATCAGCCTGGGCGCGGATTGACCATGGCCGCAGAGCATTTCCTGTTCGCTGCCCCCGAGCTGGACGCGGAAATAAACCCAGTAGCCGCGCTCAATGCGCGCTACCCGGGTATTACCGCACCGCCGGTGCGGTTGCTGCCGACCAACCTCGTGCCGGAAACGGTCGGGTCGTTGTACCGCGGGCCGGAGCAGGTCGTCATCGGCCAGCGCGAGGAAGATCTCGCGCCGGTGGTGGTCAACTTCGCCGAAAACCCCCTGCTGATGGTGTTCGGCGACAGCAAGTCTGGAAAGACCACGCTGCTGCGTCACCTCATCCGCACCGTGCGCGAGCATTCCACGCCTGACCAGGTGGCCTTCACGGTGCTGGATCGGCGGCTCCACCTCGTCGACGAGCCCCTGTTCGCCGACAACGAGTACACCGCCAACATCGACCGGATCACCCCGGCGATGGTGGGCCTGGCCAATCTCATCGAATCCCGGCGACCGCCGGCCGGCCTGCCGCCTGCAGAGCTGGCCCATTGGCGCTACGCCGGCCACACCCACTATCTGATCATCGACGACGTCGACCAGATACCGGATTCGCCCGCGATGAGTGGGCCCTACGTCGGGCAGCGGCCGTGGACGCCGCTGATCGGATTGCTCTCGCAGGCGGCCGATCTGGGGCTGCGGGTGATCGTCACCGCGCGGGCCACCGGCTCGGGACACGCCTTGATGACCAACCCGCTGTTACGCCGGTTCAACGACCTGCAGGCGACCACGTTGATGCTCGCGGGCAACCCGCAGGACAGCGGCAAGATCCGCGGTCAGCGATTCGGCCGGTTGCCCGCCGGGCGAGCGATCCTGTTGGGCGACAGCGACGCTCCGACCTACGTGCAGCTGGTCAACCCGCTGGTCGGGGAGTCCGTGATAGAGGGCGCAAACGAAGGATTCGCCCACTGATGTTTACGAAGTCCGAGAAGGACTAGGGAAGGAGTAACCATGACCCTGCGAGTGGTTCCCGAAGGTCTGGCCGCGACCAGCGCCGCGGTGGAGGCGCTGACGGCGCGGCTGGCGGCCGCGCACGCGGCGGCGGCTCCGGCGATCACGGCGGTGGTGCCGCCGGCGGTCGATCCGGTATCGCTGCAAACGGCGGTCGGATTCAGCGCTCAGGGCCAGGAGCATTCCGTTATGGCGGCCCAGGGCGTCGAAGAGCTGGGCCGCGCCGGCGTCGGCGTCGGCGAGGCCGGCGCAAGCTATCTCGCGGGCGACACCGCGGCCGCTGCGACGTTCGGAATCGCGAGCGCCTGACAATGACTGGCCCCCTGGCCCCAATCGGGTCCGCTATCTGGATGGCGTCGCCACCCGAGGTGCATTCGGCGCTGCTCAGCGCCGGTCCAGGTCCGGGCCCGCTGTTGGCGGCCGCCGGCGCCTGGACCTCGCTGGGCACCCAATACGCCTCGGCGGCAGCCGAACTCAGTGGACTGTTGGGGGAGGCCCAGGCCGGGGCCTGGGAGGGGCCGAGCGCCGAGCAGTATGTGGCGGCCCACCTGCCGTACCTGGCGTGGCTGGAGCAGGCGAGTGTGGACAGCGCGGGTGCCGCCGCGCAGCAGGAGGTCGCGGCGACGGCATACACCGCCGCGTTGGCCGCCATGCCGACGTTGGCGGAACTGGCCACGAACCACACCGTGCACGGTGTGCTGGTGGGCACGAATTTCTTTGGTATCAACACCATTCCGATTGCTGTCAACGAGGCCGACTACGCACGAATGTGGGTCCAGGCGGCCACCACGATGGGCACCTACCAGGCGGTGTCGGGCTCGGCCCTGGCCGCGACGCCGCGCACCACGGCGGCGCCTCCCATCGTGAATCCCGGCGGCCAAACCAACAGTCTCGCGGCCAACGCCACGCAGAACAGCCCTGGGGATTGGTTGCAGAATTTCATCCAGCAGCTGTCCAGATTCCTGCAGGACTTCTTCCAGAACATCCAGCAGATGTTGCAGAATCTGCCTGCGCTGCTGGCGGCCAACGGGCCGCTGCTGTTCTTCGTTGCCTACCAAGTGTTTTTCAACGCCGTCGGCTGGCCGACCTGGGGCGCGATCCTGACTGTGCCGTTCCTGTTGCCGATACTGCTGGGCATCGGACTCAGTTCCCTGCTCAACATGCCCGTCGAGGCAACGCCGGATGCCGCCCCCGCCGTCGTGGCCCCCGTGCTGGCATCGAACAGGCCGACCATGCTGCCGGCGGTCGCGCTGGCTCCGACGGTGGCGACGCCGGCCGGGGCCCCGGCAACCACTGTTGCCGCGGGCTCCGGTGCGCCCGCCGCGCCGGCGCCGGCAGCCGCGGCGAGCAACTTCGCCTACCTGGTGGCCGTGGGCGGCGAACCGGACGGCGGTGTCGGACCCACGTTGGGCGGCCGCGGTGGGGCCAAGGCTCCAGCCGCGACCATCCCGGCGGTTGGTGCCGCGGCGGCCGGCCGCGCCGAGTCGCGGGCGCGGCGCAGGCGTCGGGCCGCACTGCACGACCACGCCGACGAGTACGCGGACATGGACTCCGATTTCGGTGTTCCCCCGGATTTCGGCGACGAGGAGGAAGTGGCCGCGGCCGTCGCGTCCGCCCAGGGGGCTGGACCACTGGGGTTCGCCGGAACCACGCGGCGCCAGAAAGCTTTCCAGGCGGCCGGATTGACCAAGCTGGCCGAGGACGACTTCGGTGGTGGCCCGCGGACGCCGATGGTGCCCGGCACCTGGGAGCACAAAGCCGGCAACGGAACAAGCCCAACCGAGCCCGGGGAAGGGGGTTAAGGCAGTCAGCCAGATGAAGGTGAATTACCGAAACCCCAACGGAAGCAACAGAAAGGAATCAACATGAGTATGTTGGACGCTCACATTCCGCAGTTGGTGGCGGCACAGTCGGCCTTCAGCGCCAAAGCGGCGTTGATGCGCAGCACGATCAGCCAGGCCGAGCAGGAAGCGATGTCGGCGCAGGCGTTCCACCAGGGCGAGTCCTCGGCCGCCTTCCAGGCCGCGCACGCGCGGTTCGTCGAGGTCGCCGCGCGGGTCAACACCCTGCTGGACATCGCCCAGGCCAACCTCGGGGACGCCGCCGGGACCTACGTGGCCGCGGATGCCGCCGCCGCGTCCGGCTACACCGCCTTCTGATCTCACCGCTAGCAACCGCGAAAGGACTTGTCATGTCGCAGATCATGTACAACTACCCGGCGATGTTGAACCACGCCGCCGACATGTCGGGCTACGCCGGCACGATGCAGGGGCTCGGCTCGGATATCGCCAGCGAGCAGGCCACGTTGTCCAACGCCTGGCAGGGTGACACCGGTATGACCTACCAGGTGTGGCAGGCCCAGTGGAACCAGGCGATGGAGAGCCTGGTGCGCGCCTACCAGTCGATGGCCAGCACCCACGAGGCGAACACCATGTCGATGTTGGCCCGCGACCAGGCCGAAGCCGCCAAGTGGGGCGGTTAGGTCGTGACTGAACGAACCTGATGGACTCAGCGCCCAACGCCGTCGAGCTGACGGTCGATCACGCGTGGTTCATCGCGGAGACGATTGGGGCGGGGAGCTTTCCCTGGGTATTGGCGATCACCTCACCCTATCGTGATGCCGCGGAGCGCAACGCGTTCCTCGACCGCCAGAGGGCTGAGCTGGCCGAGCTCGGCCTGGTCTCAGCGGGCGGAGTCGTCAACCCGGCGGTCGCCCAGTGGATCAAAGTGGTGTGTTTTCCACAGCGGTGGCTGGACCTGCGTTACGTCGGCCCGGCCAAGGACACCGGTGCGGGCGGCGGCGCCGAGTTGCTGCGCGGCGTCGTCGCGCAGCGCACCGGTGTGGCCGGCAAGCCGTCGATCACGGTGGTCGCGCTGCGCAGCGCGCAGCTCATCACGTTCACCGCCATGGATATCGACGATCCGCGAGCGCTGGTCCCCGTGCTCACCGTCGGCCTCGCGGACCGGCCGCCCGCACGGTTCGACGAGTTCAGCATGCCGACGCGGGTCGGTGCCCGAGCCGACGAACGACTGCGTTCGGGCGCCCCGCTCGCCGAAGTCCTTGACTACCTGGGTATTCCGCAATCGGCACGGAAGGTGGTGGAATCGGTGTTCAACGGGCCACGTAACTACGTCGAGATCGTCGCCGGCTGCCACAGCGACGGCCGGCACTCCACCAGCGAGGTGGGGTTGAGCATTGTCGACGCACGCGAGGGGCGGGTGCTGGTCAGTCCGTCCCTCGCCTTCGACGGCGAGTGGGTTTCGACCTTCGCGCCCGGAACACCGTTTTCGATCGCCGTCGCGATCGAACAACTGACCGCCCTGCTGCCGGACGCCGGATGGTTCGCCGAACACCGGTTAGCCCGAGATTTTTCCGTCCAACACTCGTAATACGAAAGAGAGCACGATGTCCGAGCAACGGCTACAACACTTTTCGAGGGTCCGGTGACGTCCGGAACCGTCATGCCGATCGTCCGCGTGGCCATCCTCGCGGACAGCAGGTTGACGGAAGTGGCCCTGCCCGCGGAGCTGCCACTGCGCGAAATCCTGCCCGCCGTGCAGCGTTTGGTGATTCCGGTCAACGGCGGCTCGGACGAGGGCGCTGCCTCGCGCGGTGCCGCCGAGATCGGCGCGGCGACCCAATTGAGCCTGGCCCCCATCGGTGGTGCGCCGTTCAGCCTGGACGCCAGCCTGGACACGGTCGGAGTCGTGGACGGCGACCTGCTGGCGCTGCAAGCGGTGCCGCTCGGTCCGGCCGCGCCCGGCATCGTCGAAGACATCGCCGATGCCGCCATGATCTTCTCGACCTCCCGGCTCAAGCCTTGGGGCACAACGCATATTCGGCGCGGCGCCCTGGCCGCGGCGATCGCGGTGGCGTTCCTGGCAACCGGGCTGTCCGTCACCTACCGCGTGGCCACCGGCGCGCTGCTGGGACTGGTGGCGGTCAGCGCGGTCGCGGCAGTGACCGCGATCGTCGGCCTGCTGGTCACCGCGCGCTCGGCACGCACCGGCATGGCGCTGTCAATCGCCGCACTGGTCCCCATCGCGGCGGCTCTCGCGCTGGCCGTGCCAGGCAAATTCGGTGCCGCCCAACTGACCCTGGCGGCGGCCGGTGTCACCGCGTGGTCGCTGATCGCCCTGATGGCGCCCAGCGCCGAACGTGAACGCGTCGCCGGCTTTTTCACCGCGACCGCGGTGGTGGGCGCCGGGGTGCTGCTGGCAGCCGGCGCCGGCTTGCTCTGGCATCTCCAGCCGATCGCCCTCGGCTGCGGGCTGATCGTGGCGGCACTGCTGGTCACTATCGAGGCGCCCCAATTATCCGCACTGTGGGCACGCTTCCCGCTGCCCGTCATCCCGGCCCCCGGCGACCCCACCCCGTCGGCGCCGTCGCTGCAGGTGCTCGAGGACCTGCCGCGCCGGGTCCGCATCAGCGACGCGCATCAGAGCGGATTCATAGCCGCCGCAGTGCTACTCAGCGTCCTGGGTTCGGTGGCGATCGCGCTGCGGCCCGAGGCGCTCAGCGGTGCGGGTTGGTACGTGGTGGCGGCCACCGCCGCGACGTCGGTGCTGCGCGCCAGGGTGTGGGACTCGGCCGCATGCAAGGCGTGGCTGCTCGCGCAGCCCTTCCTGGCCGCCGGGGTGCTGCTGGTGCTCTACACCTCGACCGGACGCTACGCCGCCGCCCTCGGCGCGGTGCTGATCCTGCTGGTACTCGTGTCGGTGTGGATCGTGGTGGCGCTGAACCCGGGTATCGCTGCGCCGGAAAGCTACTCGCTGCCGGTGCGCCGGCTGGTCGGCTTCGTGGCGACCGGACTGGACGCGTCGCTGCTCCCCGTGATGGCTTTCGTGGTCGGTCTGTTCGGCTTGGTGCTCAATCGATGATCCGACCGGCATCAGCCTGCGTCGCAGCGACATTGGCCTTGCTGCCCGCCGCCGCGACGTGGACCAGTCCGTCGGCATCCGCGATCACCCCGCCGACGGTCGATCCCGGAGCGACACCGCCGAGCGGGACGCCGGGGCCCGGGCAGCCGATGGAGCAGCGCGGACCCTGCAGCACGTCCGGGGTCGTTCCCGGCGGCGACCCCGGTGCCATCACGCCCAGCCAGTCGATGCTGAATCTGCCGGCGGCATGGCAATTCTCGCGCGGCGAGGGCCAGCTGGTGGCGGTGCTCGACACGGGGGTGCGGCCGGGGCCGCGGCTTCCCAACGTGGAGCCGGGCGGTGATTTCGTCGAGGCGACCGACGGGCTGACCGACTGCGACGGGCACGGAACGCTGGTGGCGGGGCTCGTCGCCGGTCAGCCCTCGCCCGACGACGGCTTCGCCGGCGTGGCGCCCGCGGCGCGGGTGGTGTCGCTGCGGACGACATCGGCCAAGTTCTCGCCGCGGACACCGGGTGGGGATCCGTTGCTGGCGCAGGTGTCGGCCGAGGTGTCGACGCTCGCGCGGGCGATCGTGCACGCGGCCGACCTTGGTGCCCGGGTGATCGACATCGGCTCGGCCACCTGCATGCCCGTGGAACGTCCCGTCGACCAGGCCGCCCTCGGCGCGGCCGTGCGCTACGCGGCGGTCGATAAGGACGCGGTGATCGTGGCCGGCGCCGGCAACAGCGGAGCGGGCGCCGGCGGTGCCACGTGTGAGTCCAATCCGCTCACCGATCTGAGCCGCCCCAACGATTCGCGAAATTGGGCCGGCGTCACGTCGGTGTCGATCCCCTCGGTGTGGCAGCCATACGTGTTGTCGGTGGCATCGCTGACCCCAGACGGCCAGCCGTCGAAATTCACCGTGGCGGGGCCGTGGGTGGGTGTTGCCGCACCCGGCGAACGCATCGTGTCGATCGGCAACGCCGACGGCGGCGGGCTGGCCAACGGCCTTCCCGACGGACACCAACAACTCGCGGCGGTGAGCGGAACCGACTACGCGGCCGGCTATGTGGCCGGTGTGGCGGCGCTGGTCCGCAGTAAGTATCCCGACCTGAACGCCACCGCAGTGCAGCATCGCATCACCGCGACGGCGCATAACGGCGCCCGCGACCCGTCCAACGTCGTCGGCACCGGCAGCGTGGATCCGGTAGCGGCACTGACCTGGCAGCTGCCCGCCGGTAATCAGCCCGGCGCGGCATCGGTGAAGCCGGTGCCCGTGCCGCCGGCCCCGGCGCCCAAGGACACCAAACCGCGGACCGTGGCGGTGGCCGGCACCGCCGCCCTGGCCGTCCTGGTCGCGGTGGCCGGCGCAGTCACCGCCATCGCCGCACGCCGACGAAAGGATCCCACCCCGTGAGCAAGCATCGGATACCGACTCCCGGGAGCGGTCGAATCACGTTGGCGTTGCTGGCCGTTGTGCCCGCCGTCATGGCCTACCCCTGGCGAACGCCCCGCGACTACTGGTTGCTGGGCATCGCAGCCGCCGTCGTGATCGTGTTGTTCGGCTGGTGGGGCGGTTTGCATTTCACCACGATCCTGCGCCGCCGCCTGGCGATGATCGGGCGCGGCAACGCCGTGCCCGCGAGCACCTCCGGCACGGCGGCAACCGCCCTGATTCGCCTCGGTGCGCCGGAGGATGACTCCGATGTGCTGCCTCTCCCGGTGATTGCGAGCTATCTCGACCGTTACGGCGTCCGGGCGGACAAGATCCGAATCACCAGCCGCGACAGCGCCCCCGACTCATCGCGGCGCGAGACTTGGATCGGGCTGACCGTATCGGCGCCGGATAATCTGGCCGCGCTGCGCGCTCGCTCACCACGGATCCCGCTGCACGAGACCACCCAGGTCGCCGCCCGCCGGCTCGCCGACCACCTGAGGGAGATCGGGTGGGAAGCGACTACCGTCGCGGCCGACGACGTCCCGCGGCTGCTGACGGCCAGCCCCCGCGAGAGGTGGCGGGGAGTGCAGCGCGGTGCCTCGGATTACCTTGCCGCATACCAGGTTCAGGTGGACCACGCGCTTCCGGAGACCTTGGAGTCGATCCGGTCGTATTCCGCGCGCGGGGCCTGCACCGCGTTGGAGATCGCCGGTGACGATGACCGGCTCACCGTCGCCGTGGCCTGTGCGTTCCACACGGAGACCGGCCCGGATGGCAAAGCGCCGGTAAACGGGCTGACCCCGCAACGCGGAAACCACCTGCCCGCATTGACGGCGTTGGACCTGTTGTCGACGCGCCGGCTGGACGCGCACGCCCCGGCGCCGGAAAACCTGCTCGCACAGCTGCACTGGCCCACCACGCTCGGCGGAGCCCATCGCGCCTCGCTCGGCCAAGCCGCCGACACCGTCGAGGTGGTCAAAACATGACATCGCGCAGGAACGTGGTCATCCGGCGCAGGTAATCCAGCTGGCTGATGTGCAACACATGACTGCCCGGAAACCAGTGCAGCGCACATTGATCCCAGTGCTGCCACAGCTTGACGGCATGGTCGGGCGGCGCCATCCGGTCGCCTAGCCCGGTGATGATCATCCGGCGGTCCCGCGGCACCAGCGGCCGGTAGTTCAGCGGGCAGTGGTACGCCAGCCCCGCCGACAGGTCGTCGTGGGTGATGTCGGAGAGGCGCAGGCCCAGCCGGACCAGCTTGTTGGCCGGGAACCACTCGTCGAACAGCGTGGACGGGGTGACGACGGGACAGTTGGGGATCACGGCCGCAAGCCGATCGTCGGCCGAGGCCACCAGCGCCGAGGTGTAACCACCCAGCGAGATGCCGGTGAGCGCGATGCGGTCGACCCCGGTGTGGTGCAGATAGTCGATGATGGAACGAAAGTCGTGCACGGCCTGTGCCATGGCCTCGGCAAAACCGCTGAGCCCACCGGCGAAATAGCCGAAACCGCTGAAGGGTGAATACCTTTCGGCCCGCTTGCCGTGAAACGGCAACGTGTACATCAGCACGTCGTAGCCGGCCTGGTAGTACCAGGGCAACGAAAAGAACCGGCCGTTGGCCAGATACGAGGATCCCAGGAAGCCGTGGATCACGCACAGGGTGGGGCGCGGACCGTCGTCGTGGCGCCAATGCTGAGCGCGCACGGTGTTGTTGGCCCGCCAGGCGCCCCACTGCGCGCGCATGGCGGGGTTGATGGCGGTGAAACTGCTGGGGAACGCGATGTTGTCGACGGTGCCGCGCGCGATCCACTCGGTCAGCGGGCTGGCCCGCCGCGATGCCACGCGGGGCACCTCGGTGGGGGCCGGAAAGGACCGTGTCGGGTCCTGCGCCGCCCCCAAGTCTGCGTAGAACTCGAGGTTGTCGCGCTCGGTGGCGGAGTCGGATTGCCGCAGCGTGCTGGCGACCACGAACGGCGCCACCGTGGTGGAGAGCAGCGAGGCCACCCAGGTGCGCAGGGCCAGATCACCGAGGGCCGATGCCTCGACTACCATTCGCTGGCGGGGTGACAACGCCGAGCGGGGGGGTAGTCCGCCGGCGCCGGCCGGCAGATCGGCGCCGGAAACGTCGGGAACGGGGATGGGCGGGTCGATCGGATCTGAGTCGGACACCACGAACGCCGATGGTAGCCCGACGGCCGCGCATTGCCTGGGCGTTTCGATCGGCTTCGGTCGTCGCGCGGCTGTCCCGCGACCATCCGGGCCGCGGCGGCGCACCATGGGAGTTATACGGTTTGCTAGCGGCCGGCTAGCGGCGGCGCGAGGATCGGGAGGATCGACATGTGGGATCCGGACGTCTACCTGGCCTTTGCCGACCATCGCGGCCGCCCCTTCTACGACCTGTTGTCGCGGGTGGGTGCCGAGCGCGCGCGTCGCGTCGTCGATCTGGGCTGCGGCCCCGGTCACCTCACCAAGTATCTGGCCCGGCGTTGGCCCGACGCGGTGATCGAGGCGATGGACAGCTCGCCCGAGATGGTGGCCGCCGCCAAGGAACGCGGCATCGACGCCGTCATCGGTGACCTGCGCGACTGGAAACCCAAACCCGACACCGACGTGGTAGTCAGCAACGCTGCCCTGCACTGGGTGCCCGAGCACGCCGACCTGTTGCTGCGCTGGGCGGGGGAGCTGGCATCCGGATCCTGGATCGGTGTGCAGATGCCGGGGAACTTCGAGTCGCCGTCCTACGCCGCGGTGCGGGCGCTGGCTCGCCGGGAGCCGTACGCGAAGTTGTTGCGCGACATACCATTTCGGGTTGGCGCGGTGGTTCAGCCGCCTGCGCATTACGCCAATCTGCTACTCGACGCGGGGTGCAAGGTCGACGTCTGGGAGACGACCTATCTGCATCAGCTCACCGGCGAGCACCCGGTGCTGGAGTGGATCACCGGCACCGCACTGGTTCCGGTGCGTGAGCGACTCGACGAAAAGACGTGGGAGCAGTTCCGCGAGGAGCTGATCCCGCTGCTGCAGGACGCCTACCCGCCGCGATCCGACGGTGCGACGATCTTCCCGTTCCGGCGGGTGTTCGTCATCGCAGAGGTGGGCGGCTCGAAGCGCTCAGCCGGATAACCAGCGCCCGCCTGCCGGCGATCCCGGCGCGGCAACGACTTTGCGTCAATCCGGCGCAATCAGCGCTGCGCGGGCTTGCCTTCTTCGATGCCGCGGTCGGCGGCGATGCCCGAGCGGGGAGTCGGCTTCGACCGGTGAATCTGCAGATACGTTTCGGTGTACCGCGCGGAGATGCGGGTGCCGGCGAACTCCGACGGGATGACGTCACCGGTGCGTTGCCGCCAATCATGCAGTCTCACAGAAAGGTTAGCTGCGATCTCGTCGGCATCGGTCCCGCCGTCGGTCAGCAGGTTGGTGGTCTCGGTCGGGTCGTCGCGTAAATCGTAGAGTTCGCGCTCCGGCCGCGGCGCCGTGACGAACGGCGCGACGGCCAGCCCGGACGGGCTTTCCTCGATGTCCAGCGGTAGATCCAGCAGGGGGCGGGGCACGTAGTTCTCGATGTAGCTGTAGTCCTTGGTGCGAATCGCGCGAATCGGATCGAACGAGTCGTGGTAGGTCTTCATGGTGTAGACGTGATCGCGCACCGGGTTGGTCGACGGATCCGGCTTCAGCAGCACCGGCGCGTGTGAGACACCGTCGACGTCGGCCGGAGTGTCAATCCCCAACAGCCCCAACAACGTCGGGACCAAGTCGACGGCGCTGAACAGGTCGTCGTAGACGCGTGGACCAATGGCCCGGTCGGTCGGCGGGCGGATGATCAAGCCGATGCCGGTACCGGCGTCGTACAGCGTGGACTTCGCCCGGGGAAACGCCGGACCGTGATCGGTGAAGAACACCACCCAGGTGTTGGCGGCCAAACCGGTGTCGGCCAGCGCGTCCAGCAGCCGCCCGACGGCCGCGTCGGCGGTGCTGATGGCCCCGTAGAAGTCGGCGAGGTCGCCGCGCACCTCGGGGGTGTCCGGCAGGTAATCGGGCGGATTCACCGCGGCGCTGTCCGCGGGCGTGTAGCGGTCGTGCGGATAGGGCCGGTGCGTCTCGAAGAAGCCGGCGGTCAACAAAAATGGCTGTCCGACAAGGCCTTCGGTACCTTGCCGCAGCCACTCGTCGGCCTTATCGGCGACGTAGTCGCAGTAGGAGTTCGACACGTCGAACTCGTCGAAGCCCAATCGTTTCGGGTAGGAGGTCTCGTGTTGCATGCCGAAAAGCGCAGAATACCAGCCGGATTCGCCCAATATTTGGGGCAGGGTCCGGATCCCGTCACGGTATTCCCAGCCGTGGTGGGCCAAACCGATGAGGCCGTTGTTATGCGGGTAACGCCCGGTGAACAGCGATCCGCGCGACGGTGAGCACAGCGGCGCGGTGGCATGTGCCCGGGTGAACAGGATGCCCTCGGCGGCAAGGCGGTCCAGCCGTGGGCTCGACACGTCGGTGTGGCCGTAGACACCGAGATAGCGGCCCAGGTCGTGCCAGTGCACGATCAGCACGTTGTCTTTATGGCCCGAATTTCGCTGTTGGTCCGCGGTGTCCAATGGCGTCACCTCTCGCATTGCCTCGCCGACCGGCGACGTTACCGCAACTTTCCCTGGTCATTCCTGAGTGCCGGCGCATCAGGGCGTCGGCAGTTGGCCCCATCGGTTTTCGCAGACGAACTCAGACAACGGACGCCCTACGGCCCACCCGTCCAGTTCCAGCGCCGGGCGATCAGGGAATTCGGGCACCGGTCCCAGGCACAGGATGGCCACCGGCTCGGCGCCCGACGGCATGCCCAGCAGCGCCGCCAGCCGGAGCGGATCGAACAGTGACACCCAGCCCAAGCCGAGGCCCTCGGACCGGGCCGCCAGCCACAGGTTCTGGATCGCGCACGACACCGACGCCAGGTCCATGTGCGGCAGCGTGCGTCGGCCGAACACGTGCGCGTCGCGGCCGTCGCCCAGCGCCACCACGAACAACTCGGCGCACTCGAGGATGCCCTCCACCTTGAGCGCCAGGAACTCGTCGGAACGCTCACCCAGGGCTTCCGCGGTGCGCGGGCGTTCCTCGTCGACCAGCGCGTGAATGCGCCGTCGCAGCGAGGCGTCCGTGATCCGGATGAAACGCCACGGCTGCATCAGCCCGACGCTGGGCGCCGCGTGCGCGGCCTGCAGCAGGCGCGCCAGCACGGCCTCGTCGACCACCGCACCGGGAACGAATCGGCGCATGTCACGGCGCTCGTAGATGACGCGATAGACGGCCCGCCGCTCTTGCGGACTGAATGCCTCACCGGTCACGCCTGCCATCGTAGGAAATCGGCGTTAGCGTTGAGCGTGCCCGGACCCAAGCACCTGGCGAACCCAGGAGGGAAGTGGTTTTCAGTGAAGCCTTCCGATGTGCTCGATCAGCTGGCGACCGAACACGGCGCCGGCCGCAATTACGGCGAGCCCTATCAGACCCCGGACGGCACCACCGTCATCGTGGCGACCAAGCCGCTGGGGGTGTTCGCCATCCGTGACGGGCAGGCCTCCTGGACGCCGGCCATCGACAACGGCCGGATCGCGCTGATCGGGGTGATCACCGGCCTGCTGGCGGCGGTGATCGGCACCCTCGCGGTGCTGCGACAGCCGCCCTGGCCGCGCATCACGATCAGGGACTATAGGTAACCCCGACCGCTCGAAACACGTATTCCGGCGGCATGTCGAACGCCAGCGACCGCCGGGGCAGGCCGGCCAGGACTTCGTCGGGGATGGCCGCCTTGTAGTGCAGCGACAGCTCGCCGGCGAACTTCTCGTCGACTCGGGAGACGTCGGCGTCGACCTGCAGCCCGGTCGCCGAGATCTCCACCTGCGCCGCTCCCGTCTGCGGCGCGTCCCAGCGCACATTGACGGTCGGTCCCGCCAGCCGGGGCAGCATGGAAAGCGTTGCCAGCACCCGCTCCGAGGTGAAGACCAGCGAACCCGTGTAGCTGGCGACGCTGTGCTGCAACCGCACGCCGGGAATCGTGCCGCTGAATCGGCGGGTCACGGCCACGTAATCGGCGTGGTAGGTGAGGCCTTCCGACTCCAGCTGGGCATGCAGCTCCTCGGGCAGCTTGCCGATGCCGAACAACCTACGGACAAAGACGGCCATATCGACAGTATGACGCGGGAGCGCCGCCGAGGGGCTCCTCGCACGGTGACGGCAGGCGATCGCAAGCGCGGCGCTGACGCTCAGCGGGTCGCCCGCATGTCACCGCGACACTGCTGGTATCGGTTGGTTATGACTCGCCCGAGGATGCCGGTTGCCGCCTGGATCGCGGCGTTGGCCGCGACGGTGTACGCGGTGCTGTGGGTGGGCTACTGCCAGCACTGGAACTGGCTGTACCGGATGGATTGGTCGTTGCTGAACGCGGCGCGCGACGTCGCGCTCAAACATCCACTGTGGCTGCGGTTTTGGGAAAGCGTGTCCTATGCGTTGGGTCCGGTCCCGATGTCCGCGCTCGGCATAGCGATGACGGTGATCGCCCTGGTCATGCGCAATCTTCGGGCTGCGCTGGTGCTGGCTTTCGCTTGCGGGCCGCTCAACCAGTTCGCGACCGCGGCGGCCAAGGCACTGGTCAACCGTCCTCGCCCGGCGACCATGCTGGTGCCCGCGCCGTCCACCTCCTTCCCGTCCGGGCACGCGCTGGAGGCGATGGCCGCGCTGCTCGCCGTGCTGTGCTTTTTCTTTCCGATGCTGAATCGGTTGATTCGTGGCATCGCGGTCGTGGTGGTGGTGGTGTCGCTGCTGACGGTCGGCATCTCCCGGGTCGCGCTGAACGTGCACTACCCGTCAGACGTGCTTGCCGGCTGGACGCTGGGCTACCTGTATTTCCTGTTGTGTCTCCTGATTTTTCGGCCCTCCATCGCGCGATCCGCCGGCCCGCGGCGGGCAACCGAACCCGCGGTCATGCGCTAACGACGCTGTCCCGGTGAGCATTTGGTCACGGCGCAGTGACCTAACCGGAGCGAAAGCTTTACTTGACCCCGATGATGTGGCCGTTCGACGATGGAGTGCATGCACCGACTGCTCGCTTCGCTGTGCGCCGCGGCGTGCGTAATCTTCGCATCCGTGGTGCTGGCGCCGATCGGTGCGGCCGCGGGCACACCCTGGTTCGCGAACGCGGTCGGCAATGCGACCCAGGTGGTTTCGGTGGTGAGCACCGGCGGCTCCAACGCGAACATGGAGATCTTCCAGCGCGCCGGCACCGGCTGGCAGTCGCTGCGGTCCGGCATTCCCACTCACGTCGGTTCGGCGGGAATGGCGCCCCAGGCCAGGAGCGGGGTGCCGGCCACCCCGATGGGCGTGTACAGCCTCGACTCCGCGTTCGGCACCGCCCCGAATCCCGGCACCGGGTTGCCCTACACCCAGGTTTCGGGCACCAACTACTGGTGGAGCGGCGACGATCACAGTCCGACGTTCAACTCCATGCAGGTGTGCCAGAAGGCGCAGTGCCCGTTCAACACCGGTGACAGCGAGAACCTGCAGATCCCGCAGTACAAGCACGCCGTCGTGATGGGCGTCAATAAGAACAAGACGCCGGGTGGCGGGGCCGCGTTCTTCCTCCACACCACCGATGGAAAGCCCACCGAGGGCTGCGTGGCGGTGGACGACGCTCAGCTGGTGTCGATCATGAAATGGCTGCGGCCGGGCGCGGTCATCGCGATCACCAAGTAGCTCCTCAGTCCGACGCGATGGCGCGTCCGGGCTTGAGCGTGAAGTTCAGGCCCTCCAAAGACATTGTGGCGTCATAGGTTCGGTCGTAGCCGGTGCCGCTGATCTTCCAGCCGGCCTCGGTGCGCCGGTAGGTGTCGCGGTAGAAGGCAGCCCCGATCAGCATGAAGTTGAAGTCGGCGACCATGACTCGGTCCTGCAGATACCAACTGCCCGTTGCGGTGTCGCCGTCGACGGTGATGTCCGGATGGGTCACGCGGTGCTCGGTGATGACGTGCGAGGGCAGCGAACTACGCATGTACTCGACCAGGTCGGCCCGGTTGGTGAAGTGCAGTTCGTTGCCGATCGACGGCCCGTAGTCGGCCTTGATGTCCTCGGCCAGGGTGTCGGTGAAGTCGTCCCAATGCTTGGTGTCCAGCGCGCGCAGATACCGGTATTTGACTTGCTTTATCGCTTCGATATCGGCGAGATCGTCGAGGGTCATCAGGTCATTGCAGCACACGGGTGACCATGTCGACGAGGGCACGTCGTTCCAGGCTCCAATCCCTGGCGGCGCCGGTGACCATCTGCGCCAGCACCACACCGCGCAGCGTGGCCCAAATGACCTCGGCCACACCGGCATGTGCCGGATCGGTGGTGATCAATCTGCCCAGCTGGCCGACCGCGGCGTTCACGTCGAGCAGGTGGTGCCGCGACGACGGGTCACCGCCGCCGCGGGTCTCGCGCAGGATCTCGAAGGCGGCCATCGACGTCGGGCTGCTGTAGCAGCTCCAGGCGGTGTCGACGACGACCTCGATGCGCCGCCGCAGGGGGAGCTCGCTGACGTCGGCCGACGACAGGCTGTCGACCAGCCGGGCCACCCCGTCGTCCACCACGGCCATCAGCAGGCCGTTGCGGTCCCCGAAGTGGTACTGGATGACCCCCCAGGTGACGCCCGCGCGTTCGGCCACGTGCTTGGCGGTGGCGGCGGAGAACCCTTCCTCCACGATGCAGCGGACCGTCTCATCGATGATCTTCGCCCGGGTGTCATCGCCGCGCTTGCGTGGCGCCGTGGTTCGCCGGGTTGGGCCAACCGGGCGATCAGGGGACTGGCCTGCGACAATGGACATTATTGACTTTATAACATAGTCAAGTCTATTTTTGGGGCGTGAGCAGCCCCTCGCGATACGCGCGACTGTCCCGCGACGAGCTCGTCGTCTTGATTCCCGAACTGCTGCTGATCGGGCAGCTGATCGACCGATCCGGGATGGCGTGGTGCATTTCCTCGTTCGGCCGCGACGAGATGGTTCAAATCGCGATCGAGGAGTGGGCGGGATCCAGCCCGATCTACACCCGGCGCATGCAGAAGGCGCTGAACTACGAGGGCAACGACGTGGTGACCATCTTCAAGGGCCTGCAACTCGACATCGGTGCGCCACCGCAATTCATGGATTTCCGCTACACCGTTCACGATCGCTGGCACGGCGAGTTCCACCTCGACCACTGCGGCGCCCTGCTCGACGTCGAGCCGATGGGCGAGCAGTACGTGTTCGGCATGTGCCACACCATCGAGGACCCGACCTTCGACGCCACCGCGATCGCGACCAACCCGCGCGCCCAGGTGCGCCCCATCCACCGCCCGCCGCGGACGCCGGCGGACCGGCATCCGCACTGCGCGTGGACGGTGATCATCGACGAGTCCTATCCCGAAGCGCAGAGCATCCCCGCCCTCGACATCGTCAGCCGAACACGCGCTGCGACATGGGAACTCGATGCCATCGATTCATCGGACGAGGGGCGGGCGGATTACTCGGGGCCGTTGCTGTCCGATTTCGACTTCGCCGCCTTCTCGCATTCGGCGCTGGTCCGAATGGCCGACGAGGTATGTCTGCAGATGCACCTGCTGTACCTGTCATTCGCGATCGCGGTGCGGGCACGCGCCGCCAACGACGACGAAGCCGTCGGCGTGTGCACCCGCGGCCTGATCGGCATCGCGGGGATGGCCGCCGAGCGCATTCACCGCGCACTCAAACTTCCCGCCGGGATCGAAGGTGCGCTGCGCGTCCTCGAGCTGCACCCGCTGCTGAACCCCGCGGACTACGTTGTGGCCGAAACGGAATCGAACCGGCTGCACGTCCATCCGTCGCCAGCACATGACGACCGAGCTTGGATTTCGCTGTGCTCCCCGGAATCCGTGCAGCCGCTCCAGGCGATCGCCACCGCGGTGGGCTCGCACATCTCGGTTCGAGTTAGCGGAACGACCACGGACTGGACGGCCGAACTGGTTGAAACCGACAGTCCCACCGAGGAACTGCCAGAGGTTTCGGTGGTCAGGGTCAGCGGAGGATCGACCTTCCAGTTCGAGTCCAGACGTTCGCTGCCGCTGACGGTTCTGTAACGAAAAGCTTTTTGTCAAGGGGTTTTCGGTACCGCTTCGGTGACGCAACCGCATCGAGCGGATACCAATGACATTGCGAAGCATCGGCTTTCCGCGTGTCCGCGGCTATCGTTGACGCTGGCCACCGACCCCTTTAGACGAAGGTACTCGCTCTATGTACGACCCACTCGGGTTGTCGATCGGGACCACGAACCTGGTCGCTGCGCGTAATGGAAGCCCACCGGTTACCCGCCGGTCTGTGCTGACCCTTTACCCGCACTGTGCACCGAAAATCGGTGCACCCGATGAGAACCCGTACCTAACCGAGCCCGGCGTACCGATGAAGGGCTTTATCGAGCGCATCGGTGATTCCGTTGCGCTGGTGTCACCCGACGGTTCCGCGCACGATCCGGAACTGCTTACGGTGGAGGCACTGGACGCGATGGTGCTCGCGGCCGGGGCGGATGCTGCGTGTTCGGAGATCTCCATCGCTGTGCCGGCGCATTGGAAACCCGCGACGGTGCAGGCGTTGCGCGACGCCCTGCGAACCCATCTGGGCTTCGTGCGAAGCGGTATGGCGCCGCGGCTGGTGTCGGATGCGATCGCGTCGCTTACCGCGGTGAAGTCCGAGCTCGGCCTGCCCGATGAGGGCGTGGTGGGGCTGCTCGATTTCGGCGGTAGCGGCACGTCGGCCACATTGGTCAATGTCGCCGGCGACTTCGAACTCGTCAGCGCCACTATGCGTTACGCCGCGTTGTCCGGTGACGAGATCGATCAGGAAATGCAGCTGCGCGCGTTCGAGGAGCTGGGACATGGCAGCGGCCTCGACCCGGGCAGCACCGCCGGTGTCGGCCAGCTCGTCGAACTCAGGGAACAATGCCGCGTGGCCAAGGAGCGGCTCTCGACCGACATGACCACCGAGATCACCGCGATGCTGGGCGGGCGCAGTTGCAGTTTGACGTTGACGCAAGACGACCTCGAAGAGATGATCGCGGACCGGCTGACCGGCTTCATCTACGCCTTGGATGACATGCTGGTGCGCTACCGCACGAGCTGGTCGGACCTGGTCGCGGTGGTCACGGTCGGTGGGGGCGCGCGCATTCCGCTTGTCACCGAACGGCTTTCAATGCACGGCCGCACGCCGATATTGACGCCCTCGCAGCCGGTGCTGGCCGCGGCGAGCGGGGCGCTGATCCTCGCTTCGCGCGGCGGCGAGCTGGATCTGCGCACGCGGACATCGATAGGGCTGCTCGCCTCGGCCGATGCTGCCGGCGATGTCGTCGACCTGGGCGCCGGCGATGTCCTGGTAATCGACGACGAGGCGCTTACGGATCGCGAATTGGCTTGGTCGCAAGCCGAATATCCGGGCGACCTACGGATGCGGTTCGGTGGGGAAACCTACGACGAAGACGGACCGGCCGGTTGGTCGATGCGGCTCAACGTTATTCAACCGCCACGGGAACGCCGGCCCTGGCTGCGCCTCCGGTTCTCCCAGCTGATCATCGGCATGTCGGCCGTGGTCGCCATGACAGCGATCGGCGGCGTCGCCTACACGCTGACCGGGATAGAAAACCGCCCTGCTCCACCGGCGCCGCCCTCCGTCGCGCCCCTCCCGGCGCCACCGGCCAACTCCGTGGCACCGCGTCCGGCCGCGCCGCCGCCGCCCACGGCGGTACCACCGCCCCCGCCGCCGCCCAGCGCGCAACCCATCCCGAGCCCGGCGCCACCGCCCCCGGAACCACCGCCGGCTCCGCCGCCCCCGCCGCCTCCCGTGGTGGTCACCACCGTGCCGCCGGCACCCGTCTACACGCCGAGGCATACTGCGCCACCGACCACCGCGCCGCCGGTCACCACGACCGTGCCGCCGCCACCGTCGGTCACCACCACGGTGCCGCCGCCACCGGTGGAAACCACCACGCCACCGCCGCCCCCGCCGCCGACAACCACCACCACGACGGTGCCGATGACGACGGAATGGATCCACGTTCCGCTATTGCCGGTTCCGATCCCGGTGCCGGTTCCGCAGCAGCAGGCGCCTGCGACTCCGCAGTACCCGCAATATCCGCAGTACCCCCAATACCCCCAATACCCGCAGTACCCGCAGTACCCGGGGAGTGCGCAGAATCCGTACCTCGGGCCGGGTTATTAGCGTCAGTCCTGCGTACGGATACCGCCTGCGCGATTAGCCGCACGCGCGTAACGTTTATGTCACCAAGTTCGGGCGGGGTTCATCCCGTCATGCCCTCGCGGAGGGCGTTGAAAAGGATCTTGGAGGCGTTACGTGGACATCGTGCTTGGGGTGTCGATGGCTCCCAGGACAGTCCGCCTGGTAGCGATCGAAGGCCAAAATGCTGACGGCGTGACCGTCGAACAGGAAGAGTTCGAGGTTGGGGCCGCAGGGAATTCGGTTGAATCGGCGGCTGGTGCCGTCGATCAGGTGATCGACGCGATCATCGGCAGCCGCGAAGGGGTATTCGAGGGCGGTCACCAGCTGACCTCCACCGGGGTCACCTGGAGTGACCCGACCGGCGTCGGCGCGCTGCGGGAGGCGATCGCCACCCACGAACTGGGCGGCGTGATGTTGGTCGCACCGTTGCTCGCGGCGGCAGCGCTGGCACAAACCGTGGGGTACGCGCTGGGCTATGAACGCCTTGCGATGCTGTTCGTCGAGCCGGCGAACGCGACGCTGGCAGTCGTCGACGTCGCCGACGGCTCGATCGTCGATCTGCACCGGCGCCAGACCGGCGGCGGTCACCCGGGAGGCTTGGCCGCAGAGCTGGCGACGATGGTCGCCGGACTGGACGCTCGCGGGTCCCGAGCCGATGGGGTGTTCCTGATCGGCTGCGGAACCGACATCGTGGTGCTGAAGTCCACGCTGGAAGCGGCCACCCCGCTTCCGGTCACCGCCCCCGAGGAGCCGGACATGGCCTTGGCCCGCGGCGCAGCCCTGGCCTCGGCAAACGCCCCGCTGTTCGCGTCGTCCACCGCTGCCTTGGCCTACGCGCTGGATCCGGGCACCGGAGAGCTGAGTCCCCCGGCGCTCAGCCCGACCTACCTCGACGTCTGGGGCAACGCCGACGTCGGCACCGGCGCGCGCGCCTACAGTGCAGTCGCGGAAGACGACGAGCAGCCCCGGCGCCGGCCCTGGTCCATGCTGCTCACAGGTAGCGCCCTGGTCGGCATCGTCGCCGCGATAGGCGGGGTGGTGCTGGTCACGTTGGCATCGGATCGCCCCGAGTCCCGCCACAATCCGGGCGTCAGTGTCGCCACGCCGGGCGTTCAGCTGCCCGCGCCTCCTCCGAGCAACCCGCCGAGCAGTCCGCCGCAGGCGCAGCTGCCTGCCCCGAGCCCGGCGCCTTCGCCGCCCGCGCCCGCGCCCAGCCCGTCGGAGGTGGCCGCCCCGGCGCCCGCACCGGCGCCGGTGCAGCAGCCGGCGCCGCAGGCCCCGGTCACTCAACCACCCGCGGCCCCGGTCTATCGCGCACCGACCCGGCAGGCGCCGCAGTACGTTCCGCCACCCGTCCGGCAGGCGCCCCCACCGGTCCAAGAGGCCGCGCCCCCGCCGGCCGCGGTGCCCGAGCCGCCGCCGGCAGCACCGCCCCCGCCGCCCGCCGCGCCGCCGCGGCCCCAGCAACCACCGGTGACGATGTACCTGCACTTCCCCTTCGTCACGGTGCCGATCCCCATCAACCCACCGCCGCCGCCTGGCCCGTAAGCGCGTGGCATACGGTCGCGACTGGGCGCACACTGGCAGTTACGACATCGAGCGCTGAGGAGGTCGCGTGGGCGAGCACAGTGGATTCGGGTTCGACCCCGAAGAGTTCGACCGAATGATCCGGGAAGGCAGCGAGGGGCTGCGCGACGTGTTCGAGCGGGTGAGCAAGTTCGTGGCCGGACCCGGTGTCCGCACGGGGTGGTCCGCCGTTTTCGACGACCTGTCGCGGCGCCCGCGCAGTGCCCCCGAAACCGCGGGCGAGGCCGGTGAGGGTGTGTGGGCGATCTACACGGTGGATGCCGACGGCGGCGCGCGTGTCGAGCAGGTCTATGCAACCGAACTCGACGCGCTGCGGGCGAATAAGAACAACGTCGATCCCAAGCGCAAAGTGCGTTTCCTGCCATACGGCATTGCGGTCAGCGTCCTGGACGACGACCCGGACGACGCCGGCGACGACGCGGAAGAGCCTGCGTAACAGTCATTTTCGCTCAGCCCTGCGCAACCACGTTGGAGCCGCCGGAGTTGCTGATCTTCGGCGCGCCCGTGTGGTAAGTGACCTTGTTGTTGAAGCCGGACGCTTCAATGCTGTCGACGGCCTCGACCGTGACCGAATTTTGGACACCCGACACCGACAGGCTGGTGCAATGGCCGGTGATCGTCACCGTGTTGGAAACCCCACTGACGCTGACGATGTTGTCATTGCAAGCGATGGTCCGGTTCTCGTTGATGCCGGCGACGCTGAGTTCGGTGCCCGGCGGTGCGGTGGGTGAGGTCGACGGCGAGGCTGATTTCCTACGCGACGGGACGGGGTTGGTCGAATTGCTTGGCGGGCTGAATGTTTGGGAAACGGTGGGCGGCGAGGCGATGATCGACTTCACGCCGGAAATCTGGTGCGCGGCAAAGGCCGCGATGCCGCCCGCGAGGGCCAGCACGCCGATGACGGCGACCGTGCCGAGGATCCACCAGACACGGTTGCTCGAGGGGCGTTGCTGGGGTGGCCCGGGGATCGGGCCGCCGTAGGTCCACGTGGGCGGCGGCGGGGGTGTGGGGCCCGCCGCGCCGGGTGGGTAGTTCTGCCCGGCGGACTGCGCGCTAGCTTGCTCTGACGCCCGGGCCGTCTCGGCGAGCGGGCGCTCGAGTTCCCGGATGCGGTCTTCCGGGTCTTCGTTTGCTGCCATGGGAATGAATATGCCATTCGCTTCTGCGTTTCCGGGCCGTTCGGTAGTTTTTACGATCGTGCCCGATTTGCCGAATCGCCAGGTCCTGTTGCGTCGCCGTCCTTCCGGACTTGTCCAACCGGATGACACGGAAATGGTCACCACGCCCGCGCCCGAACCCGCCGAGGGCGAGGCGCTGTTGCGCACCACCTACGTCGGCATCGACGCCGCGGCCCGCACCTGGCTCGATGATCAGCCCAGCTACCTTCCGCCGGTGCAGTTGGGTGAGGTCATCCGGGCGGCCGGCATCGGCGAGGTGGTGGCGTCGCGGTGCGACGCCTACGCGGTCGGCGACGTCGTCACCACACTGACCGGCTTCCAGGAGTACGCGATCATCCGCGACGACCTGTTCAGCACGCCGATCCCGGGCGAGGACGACCAGCTGGCGATCATGTCGGTCTACGGGCCGACGGGCGCCACCGCCTATTTCGGGATGACCGACATCGGCCGGCCACAGCCGGGGGAAACGGTGGTGGTGTCGGCGGCCGGGGGCGCCACCGGATCGGTCGCCGGGCAGATCGCCAAGATCGCCGGCGCCCGGGTGGTGGGCATCGCGGGAGGGCCGGAGAAATGCCGGGCGGTGGTGGAGGACTTCGGATTCGACGCGTGCATCGACTACAAGAACGACGACATCGCGGCGTCCCTGAAAAGGCATTGCCCGCAACGCGTCGACGTCTACTTCGACAATGTGGGCGGTCCCATCCTCAACGCTGTACTGGGCCGGCTGGCCGCCCGCGCGCGCGTCGTCCTGTGCGGCGTCATCTCCAGCTACCTGACCGGCGACCACCCCGGGCCGGCCAACTACGTGAACCTGCTGTCGAAGACGGCCCTGATGCAGGGGTTCAACGCGCTCGATCAGTGGGGGCGCTTCGACGAGGCGTTCGCCGCGTTGCGCCAGTGGGAGGCCGAGGGCCGACTTCACCACCGGCAGACCATTTTTGAGGGCATCGAGTCGTGTGTGGATGCCCTCAACGGCCTGTTCACCGGCGTCAACGTCGGCAAGACCCTGGTCAGGCTGAGCGAACCCAGTCGCCGCTAGGCGCGTGGATGGGGATGAGGATGGTCTTGCCGTGCAGGTGGCCGCTGTCGGAATCGGCGTGCACGGCCGCGGCCTGGTCCAGCGGGAGGCGGTTGGCGACCTCGATGCGTAGCTGCCCCTGTTCGACGCGAGTGACCAGCTCGGCAAGCTGGGCGGCGTCGCTCCGGACGAAGACCCGCTGGCTGTGGACCCCCCGGCCCGGGTTCTGCGGCCCGAAAACCATGGTGCCGACGTGGAAACCGCCGTCGGCGACCACGCCAATCAGGGCTTCGGTTTGCTGGTCGGTGGTGGTAACGAGGTTGAGCACCACATCGAACGGTGCACCTTCCACGTCGATCGGCGAATGCGTGTAGTCGATGTAGTCCACGATTCGATCCGCACCCAAGCCGCGCAGCCGCTCGGCGTCGCGTCCCTTGGCCGTCGCGGTGACGACCGCCCCGGCCCGCTTGGCCAGCTGAACCGCGTAGCCACCGACCGCCCCGGAGGCGCCGTTGATCAGGATCGTCTGTCCGGCGGTGAGATCCGCGATCTCGAACAGCGCCTGCCACGCCGTCAGCGCGGCCTCCGGCAGCGCCGCCGCGTCGGCCAGGTCGACCGACCGCGGTGCGGTGGCCAGCGATTCGGCCGGCGCTATGGCGTACTGGGCGGTCGCTCCATCGGCATCCAACGGCAAGAACGCCACCACGGCGTCACCCACGTTCCAGCCGTGCACGCCCTCGCCGATTTCAGCGACGGTTCCGGCGACGTCGACACCGGGTATGTGCGGGAAGCCGATCTCGTACACCTGCGCCAAATAACCGCCACGGATGCCGGCATCGACCGGATTGAACGAGGTGGCGGCGACCTTTACCAGCACCTGGTGCCGGCCTGGCACAGGTCGTGGGGCCTCCTCGTACCGTAGAACGTCGCTACCGCCGTATTCGTGGTATCGCACAGCCCTCATGATGTCCCTCCTCAGTTATTTGCTTCAATTTCGAAGCAGTTATACGGCCTGCAACCCGCTTTGATGTCGAAGCAATTCCAGGGCGTCCTGTGATCGTCGTCATACCGCTGAGCGCCGGACGATCGCCGGCGTCAACGCCCGATGCGGCACGGGTGACGTCCGCGGAAATCGGGCGCAGAGGTCTTAGGGGATAAGCAGGAGCGCGGTCGTGACGAGCATGACGGCCGCGGTGCCGCCGTGAACTCCCCAAGCAACCGACTTGGAGTCGCCATTGCGCAGCACGATGTTCGCGTCGACGAGTGGAATGATGGTGGCGGCCAACATCACCCAGCCGACGAGGTAGGTCGCACCCGCGATCATCAGGATGATGACGCAAAACCCCGTGGCGATGTCGCGTACGCCCTTGACGCTCAGGTAGGCGCCGGAGCCCGGCTCGTTCAAATCGGCCGGCACACCGTAGCCGGCGGCGGCGACGCGCGGCGCGACGAGGAAGCGTGCGCCGATGAAAATGATGGCCGCGGCGAGCAATCCGGCGAGGACGTAGCCGACGGTGGTGGTGATCGTCATGTCGAGCGCTCTCTAGGTGTCGTTAACGAATCGGTGAAAACGGAGCCGGGTCAACGAGTATCGATTCCACGTCGATGATGTCGTCGACGTCGAAGCCGGCCATGTCGGCGCGGAATTCCGCGCTGGCCATCACCCGTCGCGTCAGTTGTTCCGGGTCGACACCTTCTGGATAGCCGACCAGCGCGACGAGCCGAGTGGCGGTGGCGCCCTCGTCCTGCTCGGTCCACACACCGTGGGTGGTGACCCCGAACGCCCGGAAGGTGTCCAGGTGACGGGCCCAGTGAACCGTCGCATACTGCCGGAGGGCTTCCGATGATCGGAGGGTGTAGATCCTGAGCTGAAGCATCAAAGTCCTTCGAGTTGAATTCGGCCGGGGAATCTGTGCGGATGCGTCAGATCATCAACACCGCGCAGAGGGCGACCACTGCCAGACCCTGCAGTGTCGCGCGGGCGTCGATGACCGAGTCCCACTTCGCTTGCAGCGCAAGTCCATTCGGGAGCGCTTGACCCGCATCGGCGGCAGTCGTCAGTTGCCTGTTGATGGGCGCGCTTATCCGGGTGTAGAGCACGAGCCAGATCACCAGCAGAACCAGCGCGACGCCCGCCGCGATCGCCTGCGCCCAGTGCGCGGTTAGCGCGGCCAGTGCCGCGCTCACCGCGGTAGCCGCTATCCCGAGCGCTCCGGGCACCGGCATGCGCCGGTCTCCGTATCGGTGCACGCGTCCCATGACCGCGACCAAAGCATCGTTGTCAACCGACGCCAGCGCCGGCCGCATGGCAACTGCGCAGAACACGTCGGTGCCGTAAACCACCGCGGTGCCCAGGACCGCGACCAGTGCGGCGGCGCGGGTGATGAGGTCCAAAAACATGTCGTGACTCCCCTCGTTCGCAGGTGTTAGCAACGCTAACTCCCCTTTGGTAGCGGTGTCAATAGCAGCGCTATTTTTCCTAGCTGTGATACGTTGGGGTATGTCCATGGAGGATCGCCGCGAACGCGATCGGGCCGCCCGCCGGCGGCTGATCATCGGGACTGCCCGCCGGCTGGCCGAGACCGAAGGCTGGGATGCCGTCACCACCCGTCGGCTGTCCACCGAAATCGAATACAGCCAACCCGTCTTGTACAAGCACTTCGCCGGCATGGAACAAATCGCGGACGCCGTGGCGCTCGACGGGTTCGCCGAACTCGCCGAAGTGATCCGGGCCGCCCACTCCGACGCCGGCGCCGCCGGCGACACCCTGACCCGGATCGGCCGCGCCTATTTGGACTTTGCCCGCGACAACCCTGCGGTCTACGACGCAATGTTCGCCCGCGCGACCAGTCTGCAATTCGCGGCGCAGGACACGCCTTCTCAGCTCTCGGCGGCCTTCGCCGCGTTGCAGCAAGGGGTCGGCATGGTCGCTGGCGAACAGGACGCCGACACGCTCACCGAGGTGTTCTGGGCCGCCCTGCACGGGCTGGTCACGCTCGGCCGTACCGGCCGGCTGCGCGCCTCGCACGACTCGGACCGACTCCAACTGCTCGTCGACGAGTTCACCGGCACCCGACGAACCGGCCGCTAGACCGATGTTCTCGAGGCGGAAGTGTCGCTCCCGTTAGGCATCGTATCTACCAATGACGAAGTCTCGCATATCGTTTCGAGTGCTCGGCATCATCCGCGCGGGCGTTGTCGCGGCCGCTCTGGCTCGGTCGTCGCGCGCTTCCACTGCGAAGCAATCGGGGCCGAACCGGGAACTCGCTGCGATGTCGAAGCATTAGGATGGCCGCATGGCCAAAGGCCCCAAGCCTGCGCAAATGCGCACGTACTTCGCCCTGACGGAGGCGGCCAGCCTGCTGCAGTACGCCGTACGAGAGCAGTTGCAGGCCGAGGGTGACCTCAGCTACGTCCAGTTCGAGGTCTTGGCCAAACTGGTCGACGCCGACCGGCCGCTGACGATGACCGAACTGGCCGACGGTGTGGTCTACAGCCGCAGCGGCCTTACCCATCAGGCCGGACTTTTGGAAAATGCAGGCCTGATCACCCGCGAAGGCAGTACCCGTGACAAGCGCGCCACGGTAGTCGAGATCACCAAGGCGGGCCGAGCCCGCGTCGACAAAGTCCTTCCCGGTCACATTCAGATCGTGCGCGAGCTGTTGTACGGCTCGCTTTCCGACCAGGACGTGAACACCCTGGGCGACCTCATGGCTCGTATCCGCGACCACATGCGTGGCCGGCCACCCCGCTCGGCCGCGCCGCGTAACCGTCGCAAAGGTGCGATCAGAACAGCGCGCCTATGATGGCCGGCTCGCACTCATAACCGTTGTGCGGGCTGCTCTTTCGACGCAGCCTGCTGCCGGCGGTCTACGCCGCGCCGAGCGTCCGGTGCAGCGCCTTGCGCGCCTCGGTTAGCGCCTCCAGCACCTTGGTCCGGGTCTCGGCGAGCTGCCGCTTCTGCTCGTCGGTGCCCGTCCACGCGATGGTGCGCGCCAACCCGGCGATCTCGAAGAACTCCTTGCGGATCTTCACGACATCGCCGAACTTGGCAGCGCGGCCCAGGAAGGCGTGCGCGGTCTCGCTGCTGATTCCGCGCCAGGCCAACAGGTTTCGTCCCAGCTCGGTCAGCGTCGCCACGCCGCCGTCGACGGTGACCACGCCGCGGCCGGCGAGAATGCCGATCGCCAGCTCGGCCACGTCCTGCGGCGGAGTGAACGCGCCGCCGGTCGCGTCGGACACCCGCTGCACCACCTGAGCGGCGTCGGCCGGCCCGTCCAACAGCAATGCCGCGGTGACGAATGCCGCGCGCTTGAGGCCGTGACGACCCCTCTTGCCGAAGGGTCCGAAGCCGGGACCACCCGCACCCGGGCCACCAAAGCCCGGGCCGACGAAACCGGGTCCACCGAAGCCCGGAGCGCCGAAACCGGGTCCACCAAAGCCCGGAGCGCCGAAACCGGGTCCACCGAAGCCGCCGAAGAATCCATGAGACATGGTCGTTTTCCTTTCCCAAGCCATCAACCTCCTTGATACCAGCGCTCTGGAGTATGTCAACGTGGTTGATGGTTAGCGCGGGAAATCCCAGGAAATCGCGGTCGCGGCTGCTATCGTCGCTTGCTTGTGCCAGCGGCATGGCAGCGACGGACCGGCGCGCGGGTCGTGACCGGGAATGCCGCGCGCGGATCCCGATCGCGGGATGCGGGCCACCCCACCGCGTGGTTTCATAACACCGTTTGCGAGAGTTGCCTGGGGAGATCTCGCCGAGCTTGACGAGCCGGCTTTGAACGATTGGTGGTTTAGATGGATCGTCGCAGCATGATGTTGATGTCGGGCCTCGGCATGATCGGGGCTGCGATGCGCTTGCCGGGTGCCTGGGCCACTCCGTCGGCGCCCGCAGCGCCGCCGTCAGCCGGGGGTGGGCCGTTCATCTTCGCCGACGAGTTCGACGGCCCGGCCGGTTCGGCTCCCGACCCGGGCAAATGGACCATCCAGACCTGGCAGGACGACGTCTTCCCGCCGGTCGCGGGCATATACCGCGACGACCGACGAAACGTGTTCCAAGACGGCAACTCCAACCTGGTCTTGCGCGCCACCCAGGAGGGGGACACCTACTACGGCGCCAAACTGCGGGGCAACTTCCGCAGCATGATCAACCAGACCTGGGAAGCTCGGATAAAGCTGAACTGCTTGGACCCGGGCCTGTGGTCCGCATTCTGGGGTGTCAACGAGGATCCGCTGCCCGACGGCGAGGTTGACCTCTTCGAGTGGTACGGCAATGGTTCGTGGCCTCCGGGAACGACGGTGCACGCCGCGTCGAACGGCAAGACCTGGGAAGGCAAGTCGATCCCCGGAATGGTCGACGGCAACTGGCACACCTGGCGAATGCACTGGGGCGAGGAAGGGTTTGAATTCGCCCGGGACGGGGCGCAGTACTTCAGCGTTCCGAACAAACCCATCCACGTCCACGGCGGCGCTCCCGACGACTTCCGGTGGCCGTTCAACAACCCCGGCTACTGGATGACGCCCATGTTCACCCTCGCCGTCGGTGGGGTCGGCGCCGGCGATCCCGCCGCGGCGACCTACCCTGCCGACATGCTCGTCGACTGGATCCACATCTGGTGACTATCGCTCCGCTTTGAGCACCTGAACCAGGTTGAACTGCCAGCGTTCGACCAGTCGGAAGCCCAGGTCATGCGGCACCGCGAAGGCGGTCGATGCCCAATAGACCGGGCCCGGCGGCAAGGCCGGGCCCTGCTCGTGCGCCGGCCGGGACGGGTCGG
The DNA here is from genome assembly GCF_059812385.1 of Mycobacterium sp. NGS58. Classification (NCBI taxonomy): domain Bacteria; kingdom Bacillati; phylum Actinomycetota; class Actinomycetes; order Mycobacteriales; family Mycobacteriaceae; genus Mycobacterium; species Mycobacterium sp. NGS58. The sequence goes on from NZ_JCALCO010000016.1 coordinate 81,779, forward strand.
CCTGAGTGATGATCCAGACGACGCCGCACTGGCTCAACGGTCTGGCCACCACCTCGGGGATCAGATTGGTGTCGAACACGTCGTTGCGGTCGGTCGCCCGCTGCCAGAGCGTGAGATCGATCAGCTTGCGGTAGGCATCGGGGCGCGCCGCCAGCAGTGGGCGCATGGGAGCCGGCATGAACGTCACGGTGTCGTTCACCAACAGGCAATCGCCCGGCGCCGCTTTCGCGCTGATCAGGTCGGCGACCTGGCTGTAGTCCATGCCGTATTTGGCATACGGGTTGCGCTGCACCCGAACATAATTCGGCGCGGCGGCCACTGCGAACAGGCCGACGAGCGCCGTGGCCACCCACGGTTTGGCGGTCACCGCGCCACTGCAGACGCCCAGTATCAACGCCACCGCGGGCGCGGTGAAGCACAAGTAGCGCGGCGTATAGATCGGGTGAACCAGCGCCGAATACGTCACGATCGCGGCCGTCGGTGCCGCGAGCCACCCCGTCGCGAGCACCAGCAGTTGGCGCTGCGACCCTGTCAGACGCGCGGACCCGCTGAGCCACAACGCGATTGCCGCGCCGATCAGCAGCGTAGACAGCACTGCGAACGGGGGGCATCGCTCGAAGTACTGCTGCATCAGCGCGTCTTCGATGGTGCGGTGACCGATGGGTGCGACCCAACTGATCTGGTGCGCCTGGCCGGCGACCGTCATTAGGAACGGCAACAGCGCGGCCACCGTCGCAACCGATGCAATCACGAAGCTCAGCAACGTTTTTCGGCTCCGGTGGAAGACGCCCACGAACACGACATACGCCATCAGCAATAGCGCAAGGTACGCGTCGAGCACGATCGAGCACCCCAACGCGACGGCATACGACAGCCACAGCCACGCGGTGTCGCGGCGCGTGGCATAGACCAGCAGGACGGTCAGCCACACCGCGGCCATCATCGACATCGCGTAAGGGCGGGCCTCGATGCCCGCCCACGTGGTCCGGGGGAGGATCGCGCAGAACGCGCCGGACGCCACCGCGACGGTGCGGGAGGAGAACTGCTTCCCCAACACCACGACGCCGGCGGCCGCGCCGCCCACCGCCAGGGCGCTGGGCGCGCGCGACCAGAACTCGGTCGGCGGGAAGACCTGGAACCAGCCGTGCATGAGGACGTAGTACAAACCGTGGACGGCGTCGACATTGCCCAGCATGTGCCACAGCTGGGCCAGCGACCGGCTGTAGGCGGCGGAGATGGTCGCGGCCTCGTCGTACCAGAATGAGGGCCGGGCGGCGCCGGCCATGCTCACCGCGGCCGCCACGATCGCCACGACCAACGGGTCCAGCGCGGCCGGTGTCGCCAATCGGCGACCGTCCAGCGCACCCCGGCGAGCCCGTGCTGCTTCGGTAGCTCCGATGCTCACCGAACCGCCCGGGACGTCGCGGTTTGGCTGAACACACCGCTATGTTGCCAGAAGCCAACCGGGCCGATCAGGAGGCTCAACCGGGCGCCCATTCGAACGTATGATCGATCGATGGGTCCGCTCGCGTCGATCGGGTACAACGGACAGCCGGTCCGCAGCCCGTTCCGGGTGGTCCGTCCGGCGATCGCGGTTCTAGTCGACCTGACGGTCCTGTTCCCGCGCGAGCCGCACCGCTCGGGGCGGTATCAGCCCAACGGTCTGCAGCTGCACAAGGTCGTCGAGGGGTGGCTGAGCTGCTGGGCCCTGTGCGAGCAGGGCGACTGGTGGGGCCTGGTCACCTATCCCGTCGCCTACGGATCCAAGCGCAGAACCGTGACCCACTGGGTGCCCGCGTGGACGCTGCGCCGCAAAGGCTGACCGGCGCTGTCAACGGCTGCGTGGGCGCCACGCCAATGCGATGATTGCTGCCCGTGGACGCAAGTTGGGCCTCGGTGCTGAGCAAACTCGTCGCGTTGGCGGCGGTCATCGCGCTGTCGCCAATCACGGTCATTCCCGCGGTGCTGGTGCTGCACGCGCCGCGCCCGCGCCCGGCCAGCCTCTCCTTCCTGGGCGGCTGGCTGCTGGGCCTGGTCGCCCTGACCGCCGCGTTCGTCAGCGGCTCGGAGCTGCTCAGCGGCTTCCACGCGACCCCACCCAAATGGGCGGCCTGGGTGCGGCTGGCCTTCGGCGTGGCGCTGATCGCCCTGGCCGCTTATCACTGGTTCACCAGGCATCGCCAGCGCAACATGCCGCGCTGGATGCGTTCGTTCTCCACGCTCTCGCCGGTACGCGCCGGAGTGATGGGCGCGGTACTGGTGCCGGTGCGGCCCGAGGTGCTGATCCTGTGCGCGGCCGCCGGCCTGGCCGTCGGCAACAGCAGCCTCAGCGCGGGCGCTCAGGTGAACGCGGCCGCGATCTTCGTCGTGCTCGCCGCATCGACGGTCGCCATCCCGATATTGGCTTACGTCGCCGCCGGTGACCGCCTCGACGACGCCCTGGAACGTCTCAAAGCATGGATGGAGGCGAACCACGACGCGATGATGGCCGTCATCCTGTTCCTGATCGGGTTGATAGTGCTCTACAACGGGATTCACACGCTGGCCTGACCCGGTTCGGGTCGAGTATGGCGCGTTTCGGCGCCGCGCGGGCACGGCAATGGAAGGATGCCGCCCATGGCAGGAAGCTGGGGGACGGTGCTGACCGGGCTCGTTCCGCTTGGACTGGTCATCTCGCTCTCACCGCTGACGGTCATTCCGGCGGTCTTGGTGCTACAGGCGCCGCGGCCGCGGCCGAGCAGCCTTGCGTTCCTGGGCGGCTGGCTGCTGAGCCTGTCCGCGCTGACCGCGCTCTCCGTCGCGGCCTCGGGTCTGCTCGGCGGCCTCGACAAGGCGCCACCGCGGTGGTCATCGTGGCTGCGCGTGGTGCTGGGGTCGGCGCTGATCGTCTACGGCATCTACCGATGGCTCAAGCGGCACGGGCAGGCCGAATCCCCAGCCTGGATGCGCTCGTTCGAAAGCATCACCCCGGCGCGCGCGGGGATCATCGGGGCGGTGCTGGCCGTGGTGCGTCCGGATGTGGCGCTCATCTGTGTGCCCGCGGGATTGGGCATCGGCACCAGCGGATTGGGTCTTGCCGGCGACTGGGCGGCCGCGGCGTTCTTCGTGGCCATCGCCGCCTCCAGCGTCGCTATCCCGATATTGGCCTACGTGGCGGCCGGCAGCCGCCTCGACGACACGCTGACGCGGCTCAAGGACTGGATGGACCGCAACAACGGCGCCCTGCTCGCGGCGGTCTTCGTGGTGATCGGTGCGATGGTGCTCTACCACGGGATTCACGCCCTGTAGCCACCGTCGGACAGGCCCGCGTCCTCTTCGAACCTATTCACCGCGCCAAAGACCAACTCTCGGCACAACTCCCGGCCGTATGCGGCGAGCATGCCCAGGTAGCCATTGTCTGCCCATTGGGCGGCGTGCCGCTCTTCGTGATGCAACACCCGGTCCAGGTCGAGGCGGCTCTGGCGGGGCGTGCCGCTGCCGTCGAGATACCAGGCGTACCCGGATGAGACGACTCGGCGAAGCTGCCCGCCGGGGTCGGCGGGCCTGCCCGTGTTCATCATGAAGATGTCACCCCACGTGGTGCCGCCCCGCTGGCTGAACAGCCGTTGGATCCGGTTGCCGCCCAGGCCCATGAGCATGCCGTTGGGGGTGGCGACCAGGCGTCCCCCGTTGCGGTGCACGAAGGGCACGTCGCGGCCGTAGCTCCAGCGGTTTGCGTTCTGCCGGAACATGATTCGCCCAACCTCGGCGGCACTGTAGGGGGTGGCCGGAAAGTCGGTCGGCTGCCCGCCCGGCTTACCGTAGCCGGTATCGGCGTTGAAGATGTAGGTCATCAGCGCGGCATCGCGGGCCCGGGCGCCGTCGGCGTAGGGCGGTATCAGGAAAAACGACTTGCCGTGCGGGTCCGTGAGCTCGGCCATGTTCTCGAGAACGCCGAAGCGTGTGGCCGTGACGTCGTGCTGGCGGGTGATCTCGGCGACGACGTGCGCGGCGACGCCCCGGCGTTCGGCGTTGTCCCGCCACCTCATGCAATAGCCCTGTGCGTCCATGTCTTCGGACCAATTTAGGGTGTAGCGAATGATCAGGGGGCCTCGACGGCGCGCACGCGGTATCAAACAGATCACCCGGGGACTGGGCACGCTGGACCGCGAACTGTTCGATGCCATCGCCGAGACGCACACCCCGCTGCTGGACACGGTCATGCCCCCGCTGACCCGCGCGGCGGACCATTCCAAGCTCTGGGTCGGCATCGGCGCGGCGCTGCTCGCCACCGGCAGGCAAAGCGCGCAGCGCGGCGCCACCCGCGGATTGGTGACGCTCGCCGCAACCAGCCTGGTCACCAACCAGGTCGCCAAGCGCATCCGCCGGCGGCCGCGCCCCGGCTATGACTTGGTGCCGCTGATCAGGCAGGTCCGCCGGCGCCCGACGTCGAACTCGCTCCCGTCCGGACACTCCGCCAGCGCCGCCGCGTTCGCCATCGGGGTGGGGCTGGAGAACCCGCCACTGGGCTTCGGGCTGGCGCTGCTGGCCGGCCTGGTGGGACTGTCGCGGGTGGCGACCGGCGCGCACTACCCCGGCGACGTCATCGCGGGATTCGGCATCGGCTCCGGCTTGGCCGTACTTGGCGGGCGGCTCGTCCCGCCGATCGCCGAAACCGCCCGTCCGCGAACCGAGCCGCTCCGCGTCGCCGCGCCACAGCGACCCGACGGCGCCGGCGTGGTCCTGGTCATCAACCCAAAGTCGGGCAGCGGCACCGGCGCCCGGGTCGTCGACGAGGTGCGCGCCGAGCTGCCCAGGGTCGACATCCGCGAACTGGGCCCCGACGACGACCCGGTGCAGGTTCTGCGGGATGCGGCCGAACGCGCGGAGGTGCTGGCTGTGGGCGGCGGTGACGGCACCGTCGCGGCCGCGGCGGGGGTGGCCATCGACGCGGGACTTCCCCTCGCGGTCTTTCCCGCCGGGACGTTCAACCACTTCGCCAAGGACATCGGCTGTGACACCGTGGCCAAGACGGTCGACGCGATCCGGCGCGGCCACGTGGCGTGCGTGGACCTGGTCTGCATGAACGAAACTCAGATGGTCCTCAACACCGCCAGCATCGGCGCGTATCCGGCCTTCGTGCGGCGACGCGAAAAACTCGAGAGGCGCATCGGCAAGCCGCTGGCCGGTCTCTACGCCATGCTGCGCACGCTGCGCACCGATCAGCCCGTGCGCGTCCGCTATGACAACAAGACCCTGCTGACATCGCTGTTCTTCCTGGGCAATTCGCTGTACCTGCCGACCGGGTTCGCGCCGTCGCGGCGGACCCGCATGGACGACGGCCTGATCGATGTCCGCATCCTCGAGACCGGCCGGCCCTGGGCAAGGACCAGGATCCTGACCGCGCTCGTCCTGGGGCGCCTCGAGCGCAGCCCGCTCTACCACGAGTTGCAGGTGCCGGAATTCAGCTTCAGCGCCGTCGACGGTCCTACGGTCATCGCCTGCGACGGCGAGGTCGGCGACCAGTACGACAAGGCCAGCTTCAGCGCGAAGTACCGAGTCCTTCCGGTGTTTCGTCCGCTTCGCGACGACCAGTGACTCCCTCGGTGAGGTCGCGCACCCGCGCGTAGTGCGCCAGCACCTCGGGCGCGGGGTCGGCGGTGTATTCGTCGGTGGGCGGCGGCCGCCACACGGGCGGACGGGTCGATCCGCTCAGCGCCCAGGCCGCCTGCCGCGCCGCGCCCAGCGCGACGTACTGCGCCGGGGTGGGTGCGAGCACCGGCATGCCGAACACCGTGGGGGCGATCTCGCGCAGCGCCCGCGATTGCGCGCCGCCGCCGACCAGCAGGATGCGGCGCACGACGACGCCGTTAGCGGTCAGATGGGCAACACCGTCGGCGAGCGAGCACAGCAGCCCCTCCACCGCGGCCCGGGCCAGATTGGCCGGCGTCGCGTTGGCGACCCGCAGGCCATGCAGTGCTCCAGTTGCGTTGGGGCGATTAGGGGTTCGTTCACCTTCCAGGTAAGGAACCAATACCAGCCCGGCGCTGCCGGGAGGCGCCGACAGCGCGAGCTGGGACAGCTCGTCCTGGCCGACCTGCAGCATCGCGGCGGCGGCCTGAAGCACCCGCGCCCCGTTGAGGGTGCACACGAGCGGAAGGTAGCGCCCGGCGCCGTCGGCGAATCCTGCGACGAATCCCGCGTCGTCGCGGACCGGATCCGCGGTGACGGCGGCTACCACCCCCGAGGTCCCGATGGAGACGATCACGTCGCCCTCCTCGGCCCCCAGGCCCAGCGCCGCGGCGGCGTTGTCCCCGAGTCCCGCGCCGAATGCGCTTGCGCCGCCGTCGGTTCGCCCCGACGGGCCGAGCACGGTCGGCAGTTCGGGACGACGGCCGCGCATCGCCAGTTCCAGTAGGTCGAATCGGTAAGCGCCCGTTGCGGCGTCGTAGTAGCCGGTGCCGCTGGCATCGCTACGGTCGGTGGTCAGCGCCGCGATTTCCGGCTCGCCGCGCAACCGCCAGGTCAGCCAGTCATGCGGCAGGCAGACCGCCGCGGTGCGGTCGGCGTGCTGTGGCTCGTGGTCGGCCAGCCAGCGCAGTTTCGCCACCGTGATCGCGGCCAGCGGCACGACGCCGACCGCCCGGGCCCAGGCTCGCGCGCCACCGAGCTCGCCGACGAGTGCCCGCGCGGCGTCGGCTGATCGCACGTCATTCCATAGCAGCGCGGGACGCACCACCCGCCCCGTCCCGTCCAGGCACACCATGCCGTGCTGCTGCGCACCGACGGAGACCGCCTCGACGCCGCCCAGGCCACCCGCGTCGGCGATGGCCGCTCGGGCGGCGATTTCCCATGCCGCCGGGTCGATTTCGGTGCCGAGCGGATGACTGGCGTGTCCCTGGCGCAGCACCCGGCCGGTGGCGCCGTCGCACACCAGCACCTTGCAGGACTGCGTCGACGAGTCGATGCCGGCGACCAGGGTCATGATCCGCCCGCGCCGATCAGCGCCCGCAGCGTTGCCTGCGCGCCGTTGCGGTGCAGCGAATCAAGCGCCCACAGGTAGGCCTCGCGAAAGCGGTCGTGGTCGGCGAGATCACCGAAGACCGGCCGGTTGGCCAGGAATGCGACCGGGTTGTCGCGTTGCGAGCGGGCGATCGGGACGAGGGAGTCGGCAAGCCGGTCAACCACCTCGATCGGTTGGCCCTGTTCGTCGACGCCCTCGGCGTAGCGTGCCCAGCTCGCGACGATCGCCGCGGACAGCCGCACCGCGCCGCCGGAGCGCAGATTGTCGCGCACCACGGGCAACAACCACTTGGGGATGCGATCCGAGGACTCGGCGCACAACCTGGCCACGGTGTCGCGGATGTAGGCGTTGGCGAAGCGCGGCAGGAGTCCGGCCCGGAACTCGTCCAGCCCCGGGATGGGCTGCAGCGTCGGCATGGCCTCGGAATTCATATAGCGGGCAAGGAACTCGGCGATCAGTGGGTCCTGGGCTGCGTCATGCACCAGCCGGTATCCGGCAAGGTATGCGAAATAGCACAGGCCTTGGTGCGAGGCGTTGAGCAGCCGCAACTTCATCGCCTCGTACGGGGCCACGTCGTCGACGAGCCGTACCCCGGCTCGATCCAACGGTGGCCGCCCGGCGGCGAAGTGGTCCTCGACTACCCACATGGCGAAGGGCTCCGCGGTGACGGGCCAGGCGTCGGCCACACCGAATTCGGAGTCCAGCCGCTCGAGCACATCGGGCGTGGTCACCGGCGTGATCCGGTCAACCATCGAGTTCGGAAAGGTGGTCTTCTCGCGCATCCACTGCGCGAGTGCGGGATTGATCTGTTCGGCCCACGACGTGAAGACGTGCCGCGCCATGTCGCCGTTCCCGGCGATGTTGTCGCAGGAAACGATCGTGGGGGAGGGCAGGTCGCGCTCGCGCCGCCGATCGCAGGCCTCGGCCACCAACCCGAACACCGCGCTCAGTGGTGGTTGATAGCCGCCCTCGGTGATGGTGAGGGAGATGATGCGGGTGGCCGGATCGGCGAGCAGATCGACGACCGATCCGGGATCGTCGGGCGCATAACGGTAATCGACGATGGAGCCGATCACCCGCGGTTGCCGCGTGCCATCGGGGTGTTCGAGGATCAGCGTGTAGAGATGGTCCTGGCCACGCAGCGCGTCGCGCATGCGCCGGTCACCCGGCAGCACACCGATTCCGCAGATCCCGAAGTCCCGGGCGAGCCCGTCGCTGAGCAACCGGTCGATGTACATGGCTTGGTGGGAACGGTGAAAACCACCGACGCCGAAATGCGCGATGCCGACGCCGATTTGGCTGCGGTCATACGTCGGGACCGGGATCTTGAGGCCGGTCAGGTTCGCTGCGTTGAGCTTCACTCGAGGTGACCCTAGCGCGGACCGGTGCGCGTGGGGGCTAATCCGCCTCAGGCGTTAGGGCACAAATCGCGCAGGGCGAAGATCACTACGTCCGCGGCCTGTCGACCGTTGATTCCACCCGTGCCCTGGTCGGCGTCCGAGCGTTGCAGCGCCAGACCCTCCAGTTGTTGCGGAGAAGCGCCCCACGAAAGCTGCTGGCAGAGGTCCGCACCCATCTGCAACAGCTCCGGGTCGCCACCGTTGACGGCGTGGATACCGGCATTGTGCAGGTCGTTGAGAAAGGCGGCCTGGTCGGCCCGCGCCGGGCCTGCGCAGAGGACCGCGGCGAGCACGAGCGGGCCACTCGCCAGCGCCGCACCCACCAACCTGACACAACGCCTGCGTGCCGCCATCATCCATCTCCTTGTCTGCGCCCGATGCGGATGATGCACTTTTACACAAAAGTGCGAAGACCCGTGGCACAAACAAATCGACAGAGTGAACAGTCGGCCAAGAACGGCCGGCCACGACATTGGCGCCACGCTCCTGTGCGGGCCAAGTGCGAAAGCTCAGATCACCCCTAGGCGTTCGGGCAAAGATCACGCTCGGCGTAGCCGACGATGTCGTTGGCCTGCTGGGGACTGAGCCCGCCTGCCCCTTGCCGGTCGTCGGAGCGTTGCAGCGCCAAACCTTCGAGCTGCGATTCGGGAGCGCCCCACGACAGCTGCTGGCATACGTTCAGGCCCGCCTGCAGCAGGGCGGCGTCGCCACCGCTGACGGCGTGGACTCCGTCTCTGTGCATGTCATTGATGAACGCGGCCGCATCGGCGTGCGCTGGGCCGGCCCAGATGAGGCTGGCGAGAAGTGGGCAGCCGAGCAGGGCCGAACCAATGAACCCGGTGGTGAGACGACGTGGTGGCATAGTCTCCGCTCCTCGTTCTGTCAACCGTTATAATCTCGATGTTAACCTTTATGTAACCTTTAACGCGATAACTGTTCACCAACAGTTTCCTGTGAGGGACCTGCGGAAAGTTAATTTCCGTGAGATCCGAAGTCCGGTCCGGGTGACCACTGACCTTCGGCCCGTGATGGCGTCCTCAGCGATGTTTGGAGCCATTCGGCGCCCGGCGCGGCGAGCGGCATCGAGCCTGGCCATGATCGGGCGAGCCGAGATTCGGCCGGAAATCGTTCAGCGAGCCTGGGGCGCAACCCCATTCGTGCAGGTCGATTGCTGTCTGCCGCTTGTGTTTTGGTTCGTGACAGCGTTGTGACGTCACTATTTGGAAACGGCGCGGTGCGGCGTGGCGCGTGTCGCGCGCGTCCTGCCGACAATTGGCGCGGTCGCGAAAGTGACCTCGGTACGGCCAGGCGGGCCTGCTGCACCACTGCGGAAATAGCTGAGCGTGAATAGAGGAGAGTTGACGCTGATGGCGATCGTCGATCGGTTCAACATCAAAGTAGTTGCCGGCGTTGGGTTGTTCGGAGCTGCTATCGCGTTGAGCCCCGGCGCGGCGGCCGCCCCGCTGATCACGGGTGGCAACGCGTGCATCGAGGGGCAGGCGGGCGAGGTGGCGCCGGCCGCCGGTGGCCCGGCCCTAGCCGCTGGCCCCGTGGCTGCGGGCGCGCCGGCCGCCGGGGGCATGTGCGCGGCGCCCATGATCGATATGTCCGGCGTGCCGATGGCTGTGCCAGGTCCGGTACCGGTCGGTGCGCCGCTGCCGATCGTGCCGCCGCTACCCCTGGCGCCGCCGGTGCCGATAGTGCCGCCGGTGCCGGTGGTGCCGGCCGGTGCGCCGCTGATTGCGCTCGGCGGGCCGGCTGCCGGTGCTCCCCTGGACGCGGCCGCTCCGCTCATTGACATGTCCGGAGTGAAGGATGCGCCAACCGGCCCGGCGCCGAGCGGCGGACCGGTGCCCGGTCAGCCGGTTCCGGCCGGTCCCTCCGGCGCGAGCTGAGGCCTATTTCGGACGGGACGGGCCCGCTGGTTTGGTACCAGCGCGCCCGTCCCGTTGTCTGGCGGCGGCGTACGGCCCCAAGGCGCCGGGTCAATGCGCGGCAGTTGCTGGTGCGCGCTTGAAAAGCCTTGTACATCAGAGAGATTGAAGCCCCGCACCGGACTTGCTCCTGGCGCGGAGGGCCCCTAGTTGTAAGTCGAGTCCACGACGATCACCGGGTCGCCGACGTTGACATGGTCGTAGTACCACTCGGCGTCATCCGGACTCAGACTGATGCAGCCGTGGCTGACGTTCTCCAGCCCCAGCGACGAAACGGCCCACGGAGCGGAATGCACGAACAGCCCGCGGTTCGTGATGCGGACGGCGTAGTTCACGGTGAGCAGGTAACCGTTGGGATCGTCGACGGGGATGCCGACGCTGCTCGAATCCATGGTCACCGCACGGTCTTTGGACAAGACGGTATACGTGCCGACCGGCGTCGGGTACTCGGGCCTACCCATCGAGGCGGGCATCACGCCCGGCTCGCCGAAGTGTGGACGATGGTGCGGCGCCGGCAGCGAGGTAGGTGGTCCCGTCTGGATCCCGTCGATGCTCACGGTGAAGGTGTGGTCGGAGATGTTGGCGACGCCGACCACGGCCGGACCCGTCTTGATCTCGGTGGACACCCCGCCCACTGTCAACGCAATAGTGCTGTGCGCCGGCCAATATCTGTCCGGAACCCAGCGGACGACATTGTCGTCGAGCCATTCGAACCTGCCGCTCATCGGGGGCGTTGATGTGACTTCGACAGACCGCTCGGCCGCCTGCCGATTGGCTACGGGCGCGGTGAATCTCACCAACACGGGGTGTGCCACGCCGACCACATCGTCGCGCGCCGGCAGAACCGACGCGATCGCGAAGCCGTGCGACGGGTTCGACGCCGCCAGGCTCACGTCGGCCGGGGTCACGACAACACTCGCAGCGGCTCCGATCACCGCAAGAACACACCGAACACCCGCCCGCATGGCTCCAATTCCTTTTGATGGCCTAGTTGTAATAGGGATGATAAATGTGCGCTGATCTGCGAAAGTGTAAGGGCGCGTTGATATTTAGCCACGCAACGGTCACGGTTTGGCCAAGGGTGTTCAGTCCGGCGGCGGGTAGTGAATTGCGATGGTGTTGTGACCCGCCCGTGGCCCGGATGCGGGGTTCCCGACTTGACACCAATGACACCCAACCGGTGCAGTCAGCAAAGACAATCAGTGAACTGCAGGCCAATATGGCGAAACGCTGGCGCTCGCGGATGGCGGGTCGAATACTGAGTGGATGAGTAGGCCCGTACCGCCCGTGCTGACCGTTCAATCGAACTGGTCACGGCGCAGTTTTGCCGCCGGAAACGATGTCGTCGTGGGGAGCGACCTGCGCGCCGACATGCGCGTGGCACATCCGCTGATCGCCCGGGCACACCTGCTATTGCGTTTCGATCGCGGCAAATGGATTGCGATCGACAACGGGTCCGCGACCGGAATGTTCGTCAACGGCGGTCGGGTTCCCGTCGTCGACATCCGTGACGGCCAGAGCATCAACGTGGGCAGCCCCGACGGGCCGCGGTTGAGCTTCGTGATCGAAAGCCACGAGAGGACGGTGGGGCAGCTGCCGCCAACGGTCGAGGGGATGCAGGCGCTCGCGCGCCCCGGCGCCCCGAGGCCGCATCGTCCGGAGGCTCCGCAGCAGCCCGGTGGCTCGTCGCCGCGCATCGCGCGACCGCAACCTGCCCCGCTCCGATACGCCCCGGGCGGCCCGCCACCGGCATCACAGCAGGCGAGCGGCCCACGCCGCGCCGTCGGTTATCCGGGTCAATCGGTGCCGCCCCGCGGTCCCCAACCGGCACCGGCACCGGAGCGACCCGCTCAGCCGGCGGCAAAAGGCCAGCCGCTGACCGAGATCGGGGCGGAAGCCCTCGAAGCCGCACAGTTCGACAGCACCAACCTGCGGCGCGCTGTCCAGCGGTCGCGAACGACGCTCGCCGCGCCACCCACGGGCGCCACCGTGATCGGTCGCGCAGAAGACAGCGACGTCGTCATCTCGGATGTCTTGGCGTCGCGCCATCACGCCTACTTGGTCACGAGCGCAACCGGCGTGGAGATCCACGACGCGCACAGCATCAATGGCACTTTCGTCAACGGCACCCGGATCTTGTCGGCCCCGCTGACCGAGGGCGACGTTGTCACGATCGGCAACGTCGACCTGGTGTTCAACGGTGAGATCCTGCTTCGTCGTGCCGAAGCGGCCACCCGCACCGGCGGGCTGGAGGTGCGCGAGGTCGACTTCGAAGTCGACAGCAAGCGGCTGATCCAGAAGGTCTCGATGACGGCCAGACCCGGCACGCTGACCGCCCTCATCGGTGGGTCCGGAGCCGGGAAGAGCACGCTGTCCCGGCTCATCGCCGGGGCCACATGTCCCACCGCTGGCTCAATCACCTTCGAGGGTCATGACATTCACGCCAGTTTCGCGTCATTGCGCAGCCGGATCGGGATGGTGCCTCAAGACGATGTCGTGCACCGCCAGCTGACGGTGACCCAGGCGCTGAATTACGCCGCTGAGTTGCGGCTGCCGCCCGACACCAGCAAACAAGATCGCGCGCAGGTCGTCGCGCAGGTCATCGAGGAACTCGGGTTGACCAAGCACGCCGACACCCGGGTGGACAAGCTCTCCGGCGGACAGCGCAAGCGGGCCTCGGTGGCACTGGAGCTGCTCACCGGACCGTCGCTGCTGATCCTCGACGAGCCGACTTCCGGCCTGGATCCGGCGTTGGACCTACAGGTCATGACCATGTTGCGGCAGCTGGCCGACGCCGGTCGCGTGGTGCTCGTGGTGACGCACTCGCTGAGCTACCTCGATCTCTGCGACCAGGTGCTGCTGATGGCGCCCGGCGGCAAGACGGCGTATTGCGGTCCGCCCGCCGAAATCGAAGCGACCATGGGAACCGCCAACTGGGCCAAGATCTTTGGCATGGTGGGCGCGGATCCCGACGCCGCCAACCGTCGTTTCCTGGCCCAACTCAAACCACCCCCGGCCGGAGCCGAGGCGGAGAAGCCGGCGGATCTGGGCGCGCCGGCCCGCTCCAGCACGCGTCGCCAGTTCGCCACGATCGCGCGCCGCCAGATTCGGTTGATCTTTGCCGACCGTGCCTACTTCATATTTCTGGCGCTGTTGCCGTTCGTGATGGGTGCACTGGCGCTGACCGTCCCGGGTTCGACGGGTTTCCGCGTCGCCGATCCGAATGGTGATGGGTCCGATGAACCCGGCTCGGTGTTGATGTTGCTCACCATGGCCGCCGTCTTCATGGGTACGGCGCTGACGATTCGCGACCTGATCGGCGAGCGCCCCATCTTTCGTCGAGAACAGGCGGTCGGCCTGTCCACCAAGGCGTATCTGCTCGCGAAGATGGCGGTGTTCTCCGTGTTCGCCGTGGTTCAGTCGGCGATCGCGACGACCATCACGATTCTGGGCAAGGGAGCGCCGACGCGGCCGGCCCTGCTTCTCGGCAGCGCCACCCTCGAGCTGTACGTCGCCACCGCCGCGATGTGCGTCACCGCGGCGATGATCGGCATGGTCCTGTCCTCCCTCGCCCGCTCCAACGAGCAGATCATGCCGCTGCTGGTGGTTTCTCTGATGCTGCAGTTGGTGCTCTGCGGTGGGATGGTGCCCGTCACCGACCGGATCGGTCTCGACCAATTGTCTTGGGTGGTGCCCTCGCGCTGGGGGTTCGCGGCGCAGGCCTCGACCGTCGACTTGTGGGCGATCGAGCCTGGACCGCTCGCGCCGAAAGACAGCCACTTCAAGCACACGGCGCAAACTTGGCTGTTCGACGTGGGCATGCTGGCGCTGTTGACGGTCGTGTACGCAAGTTTCGTGGGTTGGCGCAGCCGGCTCAGGCGGCCCTGACCCACGCCCGTCTCGCGGCTAGATGAAGTCCAACGCCTCAACGGTGGCGACCGGGCCTTCGTGGGTGGGCCGGTTCGCGCCGCCGATGCAGTAGACGGTGTTGCCCACCGTTGCGACCACCTCGGCGTGGCGCGGAGTCGGCATGGGCGGCAGGGTCGACCACGTTCCGTTAGCGATGTCGTACATCTCGGCCACCCCCACCACCTGTGTCGGTTGCTCGCCGCCGACCGCCAGGATCCGGCCGTCGATGAATGTGGCGCCGTAGCTGCCACGAGGGGTCGGCATGTCGACCAGCTTGGTCCACGTCCCCGTTTGCGGGTCGAATCGTTCGAACGCCGCGGAGTTCTTGTCGGCCGACAGGAATCGCCCGCCGACCGCGTACGCGTAAGTGCCGTCAGACACGGCAGCCAGATGTTCGCGCGGGGTCGGCATGTTGGCTGCGTCGTGCCACGCGCCGCCGTCGAAGACCTCCGTTTGTGGAACCAACTGCTTGGCGTTCTGGCCGCCGACGACTACGAGTTTGTCGCCGACCGCCGTCGCTGCCAGCGCCGCGCGAGCGTGGGTGAGGCTGGGCAGTTCGACCCACTTGCCGCCGCGCAGCGCAAACACCTTGGCGGATGCCTGGGTCAGGTCGCCGCTGGTGCCCCCGAGCACCACCACCTCACCGCGATACGTTGCCGCCGCGGCGTGATGCAGCGGGACGGGCAATGCGGGTTGCGGTTGCCAGGCTCCGGTGCGCGGGTCGTAGCTCTCGACCGTCTGCAGCGCGACTCCATCGCGCAAGCCGCCCACGATCCAGATCTTGTCGTCGAGCACGGTCCACGCCGTCATCAATCTCGCCGTTGGTGCGTCGGGCAGGGAACGCCACTGCGCGGCCGGTTGCATTCGGCGCGCCGGTAGTTGCAACGCCTCCGCCGACGAGGTCGCCTGGCCGTCGCCGACCTCGCTCGACCCGCCGATCGAGTACACGGCCTGCCCCACCGCGGCGACAGCCATGCCGTGCCGCGCCGTCGCCATGTCCGGCAGGCCGGCCCACGTGTTCGTCGTCAGATCGAGCGCCGACACGCTCTTGAGGACTTGCCCCGCCGACTGCCCCCCGACCGCGACCAGGCGCCGGTCGGCGATCGCCACGCCCAGATCGCCACGCGGCTGGGGAAGGTCGGGCAAGCGCGACCAGGTTTTGGCGGCAGGGTCATACGCCTCGACCGTTGCCAGCTCGGTGGTTCCGGTGGTGCCGCCCACCGCGTACACCACCTTCCCGTCCGACGCCGCGGCCAGCAGCTGCCGGGGCGTCGGTATGGGGGTGCCCAGCGTCCAGGAATTGCCGTCGAAGATCTCGACGGTGTTCAGCAGCGCGCCGTTCGAGTCGACGCCGCCGGTGACGACGATGCGGTCGCCCACCACCGCCGCCGCAGCTGCCGCCCGGGGCTGCAACAGGTGGGGGAGTTCGACCCAGTGACTGTTGACCACGCGCCAAACCTGGTCGCTCGCAACCTTTTGCGCACCGGCGGCGCGCCAGCCCCCGAGCACGATCGGGTTGCCCTGCCACGTCACCGCCATCGCGTGTTGAACCGGAACGGGTAGATCGTCACCGCTTTTCCAGCTGTCGATGACCGGGTCATAGCCCTCGTGGTTTGGGACGAGTGCGCGGTTGCTTCCCATTCCGCCGAAGATCCAGATGGTGCCGTCGGCTTGCGTGGTCGCCGCCGCTTGGCGCGCGATGCGGGCATTCGTGATCGGCTGCCATTTCACCGGTTGGCCGCTCGGTTGGTTCGCGGCGGCGCTGTGATGCTTGCTGCCCTGCGAAAGCAGTACGTACACACCGATGCCCAGCACCAGCACGGCCACCACGATTCCCACGGCGATCAGTGGCGCCGTCACGCGGTTGCGCTTCTTTTTCGACGAGCCCATCCACGCCACGGCTCCGGCGGCCAGCCCGCGACGCGCGACCGCGCGCGGGTCCGGAGAGGTCGACGGGGGGATCGCCTCGGTCATGCTCGTGGATTCGGCAATCGCCTGGGTCGGCTCAGATGTGTTTGGTGTGGCCGGAGTCGGTCCGCGCGCGTCTGCGAACGGACTGCGAGGACCGGAGCGTGGTGGGCCGGCGGGCCGTGACGGCGTCGCCGTATTGCCGCGAGTCTTCGGCGGATTGATCAGCGAGGTGGCGCTTTCCGAGTCGGCACTGCGTGGGCCGGGTTTGGCGATCCGGGGCGGCCGTTGGGTCGACGCGCCGGGTTTACCGCCTCGTCCGGTCGGCGACACGGTCCGCGTCTCCGACAGACCCGCCGAGGTTCCCACGGTGCGTCCCGAGCCGGCGGCGGCGGTGATGGCCATCGCATCGGGTTTGAGGCCGTTGCGGCGCTGACTCTCCTGCAACCCGCGGCCGAAATCCGCCGCTGACGCGGGACGTTCATCCAAGTCGGGCGACATCGCCATCTCGATCGCCGAGCACACCGTGTCCGGGATTCCGTTGTGACGCAAGTCCGGGATCCGCGTGTTGTTGATCCGCGTGTAGTGGGCGAGCAGGTCTTCGTTGCCGCGGCGCTCATATGCGGGGTTGCCGGCGATGAGCGCATAAATCGTGGCGCCGAGTGAGTAGACGTCGCTGCCGACCGTCGCGGGCTCGCCCGTCATTATCTCGGGCGCCAGGTAATCGATTGTGCCGGAGAACAATCCGGCCGCCGTCTCGTAGCCGCCGGGGACGTGGGCGGTCCCGAAATCGGTCAATTGCGGTTCGCCGTAGTCGTTGACGAGTACGTTCGCCGGCTTGATATCGCGGTGCAAGGTGCCGCTCAAGTGTGCGGTTTCCAGCGCCCCGCACAACTTCACGCCGATCCGCACGGCTTCCGGCCAGGCGATCGGCCCCTCGCGCTGCACCCGCAGACCCAGCGAACCCGCGGGGCAGTACGACATGACGATGTAGGGACGGCCCTCCGGGGTGACGCCCACCCGCAGGATGTTGACGATGTTCGGATGCCCGGACAGTCCGCCCATCGCGTAGCCCTCGCGGAGAAAACGTTCGCGACCCGCGTCGTCGCTGAACGGCGGTAGCACCTTGATCGCAACGTTTCGCCCCAGCGCGGTCTCGCGACAGCAATACACCACTCCGGCGGCGCCTCGGGCGATCTGGCGCGCGTTGTCGAATCCGGCAGCGGCTAACTCCGCCACGACCTCGCGCCGTCCCGACGCCGGGGCGCGAGTCTTGGGTCTTTCAGCCATTACCTGGCCTCAACTTCCCAGGGATGTACGAATCGGGTCAAGCGTAGCGAACATCCGCCCGTCGTCCGTGCGGTTCAGGCGACGATCATCGGAAGGCGTGAGGTGGCGCCCGCCGAACCGCGGGGGCTCGTTTTCAGGCGTTGGTCAGTGGATGCGCGCGCTGCCGCCGAGGCCGATCTCGAGCACGCTTCCGGTGATGACCCCGGGGTCGGTGACCAGGTACACCACCCCGCGACTGACGTCCTCGGGCTGCAGCCAGGGCTGCGGTATCGGGTTGGCTTTGGTCATCCGGCGCACCAAGTCGTCGGGGACGTCATCACTTCCGGTGGGCTGCACCATCGGTGTCTGGGTTGTGGTCGGGCAGACGACGTTGATCGTGATGCCCTCCTTGGCAACCTCGAGGGCGGCAGACTTCGCCAGGCCGATGACGCCCCACTTGGTGGCGTTGTACGCGGCCAGCTCCGGGATGCCCATGCGGCCGCCCATGGAGGAGGTGACCACGATCCTGCCGAACCGCTGCTCCCGCATCACCGGGATGGCTGCCCGCAGGACATGAAACGCGCCGGTCAGGTTCGTGTCGATCAGCTGCTGCCACACCACGTCGCTGACGTCTTCCAGCAGCCCGGTGCTGACGATTCCGGCGTTGGCCACGACGATGTCGAGGCTGCCCATGTCGGCAACCGTCTGCTTGATCGCAGCACCGACGGCGGCCGAATCGCGCACGTCCAGGGTGAGCGGCAGGCACCGCCGGCCCAGCTCTTCGACCAGCTTGGTCGTTTCCCGTAGGTCGTCCTCGGTGCCCAGCGGATAGGTCAGGTCCGTCATCGCGGCGGGAACGTCGGCGACCACGATGTCGGCTCCCTCACCCGCCAGCGCCAACGCATGCGCGCGGCCCTGCCCTCGAGCTCCGCCGGTGATAAAAGCCACGCGTCCATCCAAGGCACCCATGGGGGTAAAGCTACCAGCCGATAAGGCGTTTACCGGCAACTGGGTGTCGCGGTGAAATCGGTTGCCTCAGGCTAGGTTTCGGTACCGGTACCCCCGGAACTACTTGTTGCCCGAGCTGAGGGCTACCGGGCATCCGTCGCCGACAGCGGTTGGCGTTCGACGGAGCGCCCGAGGACCACCTTCGCCGTGATGACGCCCAACTTGGCCATGCCCAAGTACGTCGACGGGTTGAACAACGTCGGCCACACCGTGCGAGTCTTGTGTTCGTCGACGGGCCGGTCGGTGAATCGATCGCGCAGCCACCTCAGCGTCATGGGCGCCGACAGTGGATGCAACAGCAGATGACCACAGAATCGGTCGCGGTGATAGGTGACCGACGCACCGATGCGTTCGTACTCGTCCACCAGTGCGTCGATGTCGTCCACGCTGATGATTCCGTCGTGCACCGCCTGTATGACCAGCACGGAAGGCTTGGGCGTGGACTTGCCGAGCTTGGTCTCGTCGAAGATGTGGCGCACTTCGGGTAGGTCCCACAACTCGTCGGCGGTCATGTCGATGTAGGACCCGATGTCGACCTTGCGGAAGCGCCATACAGCCTCGGCCGTCGTCATTGTCTGCAACTCGTCGAGCAACGCCTTGCCCTCGTCGGTCGCGTGCTCGTCGACGACTTTCTGCGCGCCGGGAAAGACTTGCGTCAGTGCGGAGACCATCAGCGCGGCGAGGCCGGCGAAGAAGCTGCCGTTGAGGCGGCGCGCCACACTGCCCGGGTCGCCAACGGGCGAACCGAGAACGGCACCAACGACTTTGAGCTCCGGTGCATATTGCTCACACAGTTCGGCCGCCCATGCCGACGCCAGCCCTCCGCCTGAATATCCCCACAGACCGACCGGTGCAGCCGGCGACAATTCCAAGCGCTCGCACCGCATCGCCGCCCGCAGCCCGTCCAGAATCCGGTAGCCGGGCTCAACCGGAGAACCCCACATGCCATGGCAACCTTCGTGATCCGGTACGCACACAGCCCAGCCTTCGGCCAGCGCGGCGGTCACCAACAAGTACTCGGCTTGGACGAACGCCCCGATCGGTCCCGCCCCGCGGCGCATGGCAAATGAGGGAAAACAGCGCGACGCCACGGCGTCGATCGCGCATTGGTAAGAGAGCACCGGATAGGCAACGTCTGACTCGCGCTGCGCCGGGACGAACACGGTCGTCACGGCGACTTCCGGTTGTTCGTGCAGATTCGTGGTGCGGTACAGCAACTGGGTGGCTTTCACACGTTGGCTGATCAGACCCAGAAACCCGATCTCCACGTCGCGCGAGCGCAACACCGTCCCGGGGTCTGTGTGTTCGTATCCCAGTGGCGCCCGGTAGAAGGGGTCGTCGTCGGGTGAAATCGGACGTTCGCCGCGACGCAACTCGTCGTGAGGCGGGCGTGCGGCTTTGACCGGTGTGGTGGACTGACCATCCATTCTTGCGGCTACCCCCTCGGCGTACGGCAAACGGGCGCGAGCCGACGCGCCCCGGGCTATGCATTACCCGCGGTACCGGTTTTCAACCCCGTGTTCATGCGGAGCCACCGCGAACTTCACCCGGGCGCGTACCCGCTTGTAGCCGGTGACGGGCTTTCGCAGGCGGAACCGGTGAGAAGAAACGCCTGGTAGACGCCTGGAGTGTGTAGCGTGCCCAACATGACTCAACGGTCGGATGCGGCGATCACGCAGTCACCAGAAGCCCGCGTTCAGTCGTGGCTGAGCGACTTCGAGTCGGCCCTGGCGGCGCGGGAAATCGACCGCGTGGTGGCCAAGTTCGTCCCGGACAGTATCTGGCGTGATCTGGTGGCGTTCACGTGGAACATCAAGACGGTCGAGGGCCGCGATGGCATTGCCGACATGTTGCGGGCACGACTCGTCGACACCGACCCGTCGGGATTTCGCATCCGGGAGACGCCGGCCGACGATGGAGATGGCGTGGCGTCGGCGTTCATCGAATTCGAAACGTCGGTCGGCCGTGCTGTCGGCCATCTGCGGCTCAAGGGCGATCTCGGTTGGACACTGCTGACCGCACTGGATGAGCTGAAGGGGTACGAGGAGCCGGCTGGTTCTCGCCGCATACTCGGCGCCGTGCATGGCCGCGATCCGGACACCCGGTCCTGGGCGGAGAAACGGGCGGAACAGGAGGCATCGCTGGGCTATTCGCGGCAACCCTACGTCCTGGTCGTTGGCGGCGGCCAAGGCGGAATCGCGTTGGGTGCCCGGCTGCGCCAGCTGGGGGTGCCGGCCATCGTGATCGACAAGCACGCCCGCCCCGGCGACAATTGGCGCGAGCGGTACAAGACGCTGTGCCTTCATGATCCGGTGTGGTACGACCACTTTCCGTACTTGCCGTTCCCGGCGAACTGGCCGGTGTTCTCGCCGAAGGACAAGATCGCCGACTGGCTGGAGTTCTACGCCCGGGTGATGGAGATCTCGTACTGGACCTCGACAACGTGCCTGTCGGCGTCGTTCGATGCCCAAGGGAAGCAGTGGATGGTCGAGGTCGACCGCGACGGCGAACGGCTCACCCTACGGCCTACCCACCTGGTGCTCGCGACAGGAATGGCGGGCAAGCCCAACGTGCCGGAATTGCCCGGCCAGAACGATTTTCGCGGAGAGCAGCATCATTCGAGCCAGCACCCCGGGCCGGACCGCTATGTCGGTAAACGCGCCGTCGTGATCGGCTCCGGTACGTCCGCCCATGACATCTGTAAGGCACTGTACGAGAACGGGGTTGACGTCACGATGGTGCAGCGGGCGTCCACCCTCGTCGTCACGTCGGCGGCGGTGTTGGAAATCGCGCTCGGTGCCCTGTACTCCGAGCAGGCGGCGGCCGCCGGTATCAGCACCGAGAAGGCCGACCTTACGGTCGCATCGCTGCCGTACCGAATCATTGCGGACTTCCAGAAACCGATCTCGGACGCAATGCGATTGCGGGACAAGGACTTATACGAACGATTGGAAAGTGCGGGCTTCAGGCTGGACTTCGGTGACGACGATTCCGGCCAGTTCATGAAGTACCTACGACGCGGCGGCGGCTTCTACATTGATGTGGGTGCCTCCGATCTGATCTGCGACGGCAGCATCAAGCTATGTCACGGCGCAGTCGAGCGGCTGACCGGAGAGTCGGTGATTCTGGACGACGGTACGGAACTGCCCGCCGATCTGGTTGTGTACGCCACCGGCTTTCGATCGATGAACAGTTTTGTGGCGGACCTCATCGGCCAAGACGTGGCCGACACAGTCGGCAAGGTGTGGGGTCTCGGCTCGGGCACCACGCAAGACCCGGGGCCCTGGGAAGGCGAGCTGCGCAATATGTGGAAGCCGACCCAGCAGCAGAATCTGTGGTTCCACGGCGGCAACCTGCACCAATCGCGGCATTACTCGCTATTCCTTGCCCTGCAGCTGAAGGCCCGCTGCGAAGGAATCCCTACGCCGGTATACGGCTTACCGCAGGTGCACCACCAGAGCTAGGGTCGGCTCGTGCGCAGGACCATCGACTGGGACGGCGGCGCGATCACCATCATCGACCAGACCGCGCTGCCGGGCGAATACCGCGTGCTCAGCCTGCACAGCGTCGACGAGCTCATCGACGCGATCCGCCGCCTCGCCGTGCGCGGCGCCCCGGCGCTCGGTGCGGCGGGCGCGCTTGGGGTTGTGCTGGCGGCCCGCGAAGGCGGCGACGTCCACGCCTCGGCCGAACGAATCGCCAGGGCTCGACCGACCGCCGTCAATCTCAGCTGGGGGGTGGCACGCGCGCTCGAAAAGCTGGACGGTGGCCCCGACGTTGTGCTCGCCGAAGCGCTGGAAATCCTCGACGAGGACGAACGCCTCAATCGCGCCGCATCGGGCCATGCCGCCGACATCGTTCTCGCATCATGCGTTCGCCGACCGCTGCGGCTGCTCAGCCACTGCAACGCCGGTCACCTTGCGACCGTGGCGTGGGGCAGCGCGCTCGGCGTCGTCTGGCACCTGCACGAGCGCGGACTGGTCGAGTCGGTGCTGGTGGACGAGACACGTCCACTGTTGCAGGGGGCCCGGCTCACCGCGTGGGAGTTGGCGCAGGCCGGCGTGCCCTACCGGGTGCAGCCGGACGGCGCCGCCGCGGCGGCGATGGCACGCGGTCTCGTCGACTGCGTGCTCGTCGGCGCCGATCGGATCGCGGCCAATGGCGACGTCGCCAACAAGATCGGCACCTACGGCCTGGCCATCGCCGCGCATCATCACAATGTGCCGCTCGTCGTGGTCGCGCCGTCGTCCACGGTCGACACGTCGCTCGCCACCGGCGCCGAGATCGCAATCGAGGAACGTGCGCCCGACGAACTCAGGACGTTCGGCGGCACCACAATCACCCCGGCGGACGCCGATGTTTTCAACCCGGCCTTCGACGTGACGCCGGCCGAGCTCATCACCGCTGTCGTCACCGAGCACGGCCGCTTTCGGCCCCTGGATTGCCAGCGTTAAGGGGTATGACGCACGGGACGGGTCCACCTCGATCGGCGCCGCCCGTCAAACCGAGCCGTTCGGCGACTCGAAGAGCGATAACCGCGACCCAACCCGCCCCGGCGACCGATTAGGGAGTGCCGCTCATCGACCTAGCTGGTCCGTAGCCATGTGCGCGGGGCACCGGCAGCTCCACGGCACTGGTGGCATCCGGGCCATCGACCTCGCGCAGCTTATGGGCCACCGGGACGTGAAGACGACGCTTACCGTCTACGCCCAATCAACACCGACGACCACGCCGGCAGGATGGCGCGTTGGGCGCACTAGCCGCGCCGAACCCGACCTACACCGGAAATGTTGTGCCGCTTGTGGGTCAGGCCGGTTTGCGGCCCCACGGCGCGCCGATCAAGCCTCGTCTGTGGAAAAACGAAGGATCTTCGACGGCTGACGACTGTAGAGGCGGACCAGCGCCATGATCCCAGTGAGAAGAATGGTGAATAACGCTGCCGATGCCCCTGATTCGTACACGTCGGCAATCTGGATGGTTTTGCCGCCGCGGACCGCGACGCCGTCGGCCGGATGGATCAGGCTGGTGAAGACCTGGGTGGCGGTGGAAAGCCAGAACAGGCACGGCAGCAGCCAGTACGTGCGGGTTCGGGTGGCGGGGCCTCCGGGGAATCGCACCTCGACGAGCGCGACGAGCTGAAAGATCAGCCAGCCCGTCAGCAGCCAGCCGAGAAAGTTGGTCAGCGGGACTCCCAGCGCGCCGGTCGGGTGGTGATAGGAGTACCAGTCGTGCGCCGTCGCCCCGATGGGGTCGTTTACCAGGTCATAACCCCCAAGGATGAATGTCGCCACGATGGGCGTCGTAAAGCGTTCGGCGCCACCAACAGCCGCATCGGGAGCGGGTCGCATGATCACTCGGGCCAGCGCCCAGGCCAGCCAGCCGAACATGATCCAGCTGACGACGGCGACCGGGGGAACGCCCAGGGGTTTCGGACCGGGCAGGTGATGGGTGTAGGAGCCGAATGGGAATCCGGTCGCGACACCGATTGCCTCCAACGCGAACGCAACAACGCCGGCGATGGCGACGAATGCGGCCATGCCTCGTGCGGAGTAGCCCAGCCAGGCATGGACGACGACAAACAGAATGAGGAAGCCCATTTGGGCGGCCCCGGCTTGCGCAGCCAGCGACGGACGAACCGCCATGACCACCGCGGCGAGCAGCGTGAGGACGAGCAAGACCCAACACGATGTCCTGAGAATCTGCCACCGTGCCTCCGTTTGGCCAGGCGGTCGCGTCAGCGCATCGGTTGCCACCCGCTGTGTGGCCTCTTCACTGGTCATGTTTGCGCACCCTCAGCCATGCTGTTCGACGCGCCACGCACGCCGATTCTTTTGGCTTACGTTATCGCCCGGTGGCGCAGATCTCTGCTATTCCCGGCTGCATGAGGCAAGGCGCCGATGCCCGCGGTATGTCATTCCCGAGCTAAGGGGACCGTTACCGGACCGAGCGGTGGCGGCGCATACGCCGCATAGTGATCTGCCCAGCTAGACGTGGAGCCGATGACGGGAATCGAACCCGCGTATTCAGCTTGGGAAGCTGATGTTCTGCCATTGAACTACATCGGCACTGTCGCCAAGGAAGGCTAGCACCCGGCGGCGACCGTAGAGGTCAGGACGGCTCATCGACCGGGGCGCCGCGGCCGCCGTCCGCCGTCGCGCAGCACAAAAGTTATTCCTTTCACAAATTCACTTACTCATATTTATTATTTCGTTATTGCACCGTAATGTGCACGGGATGGGTCGACACGAATTAGCCAGGAAGCGGCGCAACCCGTCGGTGGCCCTGGCAGCGGTGCTCGCCCCCGTGGCGGCCTTCTTCGCGGTGTCCGCGGACGTCCACCCTTCGGCGCCCCGCACCGAGGCCAAACCCGTTATCAGCGACACCGCTCCGTGCTGCGTTCAAATCGTGACCGCGGCGTCGCATCGGCTCATTAAAGGAGTCGCGGACGGCGAGCCCACCGCGGCGTCGCGGTATCACACCCGGGCCCGTTTCCTGACGGCCGACGTCGCCCCGGAACGGGGCATGCAAGTGCGGACGATCCTGGTCGCGCGCAGCATCACCGCGGACTTCCCGCAGATCCACGAAATGGGGGGAGTGCGCCCGGATCCGTTGCCCTGGCACCCGCTCGGCCTGGCGGTCGACGTGATGATTCCCAACCCGGGGTCCGACGAGGGCATCGCGCTGGGCAATGCGATCGTCGCCTACGTGCTGCAGAACGCCAACCGGTTCGGCATCCAGGACGCGATCTGGCGGGGCGTCTACTACACGCCCAACGGAGCCCAGGCGAGCCGGCTGGGCCACTACGACCACGTGCACGTCACGACGACCGGCGGCGGATATCCCAACGGCAGCGAGGTCTATCTCCGCTGAACGCAATCGGGGAGAAGCTAGGCTCGTCGCGTGCTGCTCTCCGATCGCGATCTCAGGGCCGAAATCACCGCCGGGCGGTTGGGCATCGACCCGTTCGAAGGCAGCCTGGTGCAGCCGTCCAGCATCGACGTGCGGCTGGACACCATGTTTCGGGTGTTCAACAACACCCGCTACACCCACATCGACCCGGCCAAGCAGCAGGATGAGCTGACCACCTTGGTCGAACCCGCCGCCGGGGAGCCCTTCGTGCTGCATCCCGGCGAGTTCGTGCTCGGCTCGACGCTGGAACTCATCACCTTGCCCGACGACCTTGCCGGTCGGCTGGAGGGTAAGTCGTCGCTGGGTCGTCTCGGTCTGCTGACGCACTCGACCGCGGGGTTCATCGACCCCGGCTTTAGTGGCCACATCACGTTGGAGCTGTCCAACGTCGCCAACCTGCCGATCACCCTGTGGCCGGGCATGAAGATCGGTCAGCTGTGCATTCTGCGGTTGACCAGTCCGGCCGAACATCCTTACGGCAGTACGCAAGTAGGTTCGAAGTATCAGGGCCAGCGAGGGCCTACCCCGTCGCGCTCCTATCAGAACTTCATAAGGACTACATAGGTTCTACGGGGCTCTCACGCTCCGCATGTGCGCGATACTTAGTTAGCCGTGGTTTTTTCCTCCGCCTGGCCATGGTTCATCGTGCAATACCTTTGGAGGGGTTTGTATTGGATATCGTTCTCGGGGTGTCGATGGCACCGTCATCGATCCAAATGGTCGTCCTGGAAGGCGAATACGCCGACGGCGTCACGGTTGAAGAGGACACGTTCGACGTCACCGACGTCGAGGATGCGGCCGCGACGACCGGGCCCGATCAAGTGATCTCCGCCATCCTGGGCACCCGCGAGGGTGCGGTCGATGCCGGCCTGGAGCTGTCGTCCATCGGCGTGACATGGACGGATCAACTCGAAGCGGCGGCGCTGCGCGACGCGCTGACCGCGCACCGGATCGACAACGTGATGCTGGTTTCGGCCTTTTTGGCCGCCGCGGCGCTGGCGCAAAACGTCGGCTCCGCAATGGGTTACGAGCGCACCGCAGTACTACTGGTGGAGCCCGACACCGCGACCCTGGCGGTCGTCGAGACCTCCGACGGCTCCATCCCGGATGTCTACAAACAACAGATCAACGCCGAATCCTACGGCGATGCCGGCGAGCAGCTCGGCGCGATGGTCGCCGGGATGGAGAAGCTGGAACTCCTGCCGGGCGGCCTGTTCCTGGTCGGCGCGGGCGTCGACGTCACTCCACTGAGGCCGGTGTTGCAGGCGACGACGTTCCTCGACGTGAGTGTGGCCGAAGATCCGGAAACCGCGCTGGCCCGCGGGGCTGCGTTGGCGTCGGCGAACGCGCCGCTGTTCGCCTCCTCGACCGCCGCGCTGGCCTACGCGCAAGACCCCGGCACGGGGGCCGTCGACCAATACTCCCTCCCCGAATATTTCTATGTCCCGTTCGGCCAGGAACCCGGCGACGAGGAGCTCGCCTACAGCGCGGTGGGGGACGACGACGCCGAATCACCGACGGTCGTCATCGAGAAGCTTTTCGCTCCCGAAGCGAGCCAGCCGAAGCGACGGCCGGCCCTGCTGGTCGGCAGCGGTCTGGCGGTGGTGGGGATCAGTGCGGTGCTGGCGCTCGAGATCGCGCTGGCGATCGGCATCCGCACGACAGGAACCGTTGCCTTGCAGCCCACACCGGGTCAGCACCTGATCGTCCCCGAGCAGGCACCGGCCCCTGCGCCGGTGCAGGCGTCCGAACCCCTGGCGAAGATCAACCCGCCCGCCCCGGCGGCCGCGCCCCAGCCGTTGAGTCCGCCGGCCGCCGCGCCGCTGCCCGCGGTTCCACCACCGGCGGCGCCTCCGCTGCCCGCGGCCCCGGCTGCCCCGGTTCCCGTCGTGGTTCCCCCGGTGCCGGTTCCGGTGCCCGTCCGCATCCCGCTTCCCAATCCCGTCGAGAGCCCGCCGATGCTGGAGGCTCCGCGCCTGTCCATCCCGCAGCCGGTGCAGCCCCAGCCGCCGGTGCACGT
Source organism: Mycobacterium sp. NGS58 (assembly GCF_059812385.1). NCBI lineage: Bacteria > Bacillati > Actinomycetota > Actinomycetes > Mycobacteriales > Mycobacteriaceae > Mycobacterium > Mycobacterium sp. NGS58. Next base: position 109,139 of record NZ_JCALCO010000016.1, read on the forward strand.
TCCCCAACCCCCACAGGTGACCATTCCGCAGTCACCGCCGCATCAGACGCCCCCGGGCGAAGGCACCCCGCCCAAACCCAACGGCCCCGGTAACTACGGAGGCGGCCACAATCCGACGCCGGGTGAGAACGGTCCGGGCGGTTTGGGTGGCGGGCACGTTCCTACGCCGGGATCCGGTGGCCCGGGCGGTTTGGGCGGCGGGCATGTTCCGGCACCCGGTAGCGGCCCTGGCGGCCTCGGTGGCGGCCACGTTCCCACGCCGCCCGCAGGTGGCCCAGGCGGCCTCGGTGGCGGGCACGTTCCCACGCCGCCCGCAGGTGGCCCAGGCGGCGGTGGATTTCCCGGCCTCGGCGGTGATCACGCGCCGGCCCCCGGCGGCGGCTTCCCCGGGTTCGGTGGTGGTCACGCGCCGGCTCCCGGCGGGGGTGGCTTTGGCGGCTTCCCCGGGTTGGGTGGCGGTCACGCGCCCGCTCCTGGCGGCGGCGGTGGTCTTGGCGGATTCGGCGGTGGCGGTGGCGGCTTTGGCGGTGGCCACAGCGGTGGCGGCTTCGGTGGTGGCGGTGGCTTCGGCGGTGGCCACAGCGGTGGCGGTGGCGGCTTCGGCGGCGGTGGCGGCGGCCACCACTAGTCCGGATTGCCAACCAACCCACAGCAATCGGCGCTCCCGGCCGAGGTCACGCGAGTAGGGTCGGGGTATTGAGGCTGGCCAAAAGATGCCGCCTCACCCGCCAGAATTTCATCAGCCCAGCAACATATACGGGCTTGCGGCCCGGCTCTGCTATCGGCACGAGATTTCTGGTGATCGATGAATAGTGGTGTTGCCGATGGAGCACACAGCAAATCGGGCAGGAGGAGCGTAAGCGGTGGTGGGCATCGTCCTTGGCGTCTCGATGACGCCGACGAAGGTGCGCATGGTGCTCGTCGAAGGCGAGAGCGCCGACGGGGTCACCGTCGACGAGGACGACTTCGACGTCGACACCCAGCGCACCGCCCTGCCCGGCACCGCGCCCAACGAAGTCATCTCGGCCATCCTCGGCACCCGGGAGGGTGCCGCCGACGGCGGCTATCAACTGCTCTCGACGGGTGTGACGTGGACCGATCACGTCGAAGCGGCGATGCTGCGCGACGCGCTAATTTCGCACAAGGTCGAAAACGTCATGCTGGTCTCGGCCTTCATGGCCGCGGCCGCGCTGACGCAGGCGGTCGGTGACGCCACCAACTACGAGCGCACCGCGCTGCTCTTCGTGGAGCCCTACAGCGCAACCCTGGCCGTGGTCGACACCGCTGACGGCTCGGTCTCGGAGGTGCGGCGCAGGACACTCGCGGACGACGAGGACCAAGCGGTAGCCGAACTCGTCGACATGGTCTCCAGCGCCGAGACGCTCGAAACCCACCCGGAGGGGCTGGTTCTCGTCGGTTCCGGGGTCGACATCCCTTTGATCAAGCCGGTTTTGGAGGCCGCGACCTCGCTCGAGTTGTCCGTGCCCGACGAGCCGGAGATGGCTCTGGCGCGAGGCGCCGCGCTGGCTTCGGCGAATGCACCGCTGTTCGCGTCATCGACAGCCGCGCTGGCGTACGCACTTGATCCGGGCACCGGCGAGGTCGACCCGCTCGCGCTCGCCGGACAGCATCCCGGCCTGCTGCCCGGCTATCAGCCCGAATACCGCAGCCACATCGCGACCCTGGCCGCTGACGCCGACAAGGGCAAGACCAACGTCGCCTACAGCGCCGTGCCCGACGATGACGCCGACGCGAAAACGCTGATCGCCCTCGATGAACGCGCGCGCCGGCGCAAGTCTTTGTTACTCGTCAGCAGCTCGCTGGCGGTGATTTTCATCGCCGCGGTGGTGGCGCTGGAAATCGCGCTGGCCATCAGCATCCGTCCGACCGTCGCGCTGCGGCCCAGCCCCAATCAGAACATCGTCGCCCCAGCCCCGACGCCAGCCCCGCCCAATCCGGGGCCACCCGTGCAGGCTCAACCGAAGATCGCACCGCCGCGGCCTTTGGCCGCGCCGCACCCAGTCGCGCCGCCGCCGGCCGCGGCCCCGCCCGTCCCCGTCCTGCCGCCACCCGTTTTTGTCCCGGCACCGCGGCTGCCGGTGCCCGGGTTGGGAGGTGGCGGTGGGGGCCGCGGGCCGTTGGGTGGTCATGGACCGTTCGGCTTTCACGGTCCGTTCGGCGGTCGCGGTCCGTTCGGTTTTCACGGTCCGTTCGGCGGCGGTCATGGTTTCGGCGGGGGTCACGGTTTCGGCGGCCACGGCTTCGGTGGTGGTCACGGCTTCGGCCGTCGCTAGCGCGGTCGGCGGTTGGCTCGCGTGTCTGACCGGTCGGGCTAGGGTGGCGGACTAGGGTGTGGCCGCGGCCGGAGCTTTCAGCAAGTCCGGCTGACTCGCGAATCGCGAGGCCCCAAGGCGGTGGCAACGCAGCTGTACTGGCATGGCGCAGCAACCAATTTGGATGATTTGGAGGAGCGGTGGACGTCGTACTTGGCGTGTCGATGGCACCTGAGACAGTCCGCATGGTGCTCATCGAAGGTGAAGCTGCCGGCGGGGTGACGATCGATCAGGAAGGTTTCACGGTCGCCGGCGACGAAACGCCCATTGCCGCAGCAAATCACGTCGTTGCAGCCATTCTCGGCACCCGGGACAGCGCTGCTCAGGGCGGGTATCAACTCAAATCCAGCGGAGTGAGCTGGACCGACCCCATCAAGGCGGCTGCGCTGCGAGACGCGTTGGCGGCACGCAAGGTTGAGAACGTGATGCTGGTCTCGGCGGTCATGGCCGCCGCGGCGCTGGCGCAAGCCATGGGCAGCGCAACCAATTGGGCCCGCACCGCGCTGCTGCTCGTCGAGCCTGCCAGCGCGACCCTGGCGGTCGTCGACACTTCCGACGGAACGGTCACCGACTTGCACCGGCACCCGCTGCCCGACAGTGACGACGCGGCGCTGGCGAAGCTGACCGCGATGGTCTCGGGCGCCGAGTCGATGCGGGCGCGGCCCGACGGGGTGTTCCTGGTCGGCTCGGACGTTGACATCCCGTCGATCAAGCCGACGCTCGAGGCGGCGACCGCACTGGTGGTGACCACACCCGAGGAGCCCGAGATGGCCCTGGCGCGGGGAGCCTCGTTGGCCGCGGCGAACGCGAAATTGGGAGCGCCGCGAACGGTCTCGATGCCTGCCGCGCAGACCTCCCCGGCCGCTGCGGTCGAACTTGCCTATAGCGCCGAAGACGACCCGGAGTCCGACGCCCACCGGCTTGCCGCCGCTGCGCCGCGCCAGCGGCGCGGCCGCAAGTCGGCGTTGACGATCGCCGCCGTGACGATGGTCTTCATCGCCGGCATCGTGGCGCTGGCAGTGGCGCTCGCCTTCGGTATCCGGCCGCACGCAGACCAGCGACCCGACGTCGGCACGAACGTTGTCGCCCCGCAGAACCCCGACGCCGGTCCACAGGGGCCGCCCCCGCCGTCGGATGCTCCCGCGGCACCGCCCCAAGCGCCCCCGCCGTCACCGCAGCCCTCGCCGCATTCCGGTGACCATCAACATTGGGAGGACTGGCTGCACCGCCACCTCGGCACACAAATTCCGTCCCCGTAGCCCGGCCCCCGGGCCACCGCCTGGGTGCCGAACGCGCGTAAAATTGAGTTTTTAGGGGAATACCGGTGGGATCTCGGTGAGGTCTCGTGCCACAGCATTGCGCGACGAACTCGCCCCCGCCGTGAATGGCTAGCAACCGACTATTGGAGGAGCTTTGGACACCGTACTTGGTGTGTCGATGGCGCCGACCGCGGTCCGGATGGTGCTGGTCGAGGGGGAAAACGGCGACGGTGCGACCGTCGATGAAGACAATTTCGACGTCGCCGTGGCCGATGATGCAGCAACGGTAGCCGCCTCGGACCAGGTAGTCTCGGCCATCCTGGGAACGCGCCAGGGCGCAGCAGAAGGCGGTTATCAGCTGGCGTCGACCGGGGTCACGTTCACCGATCCAGTCGAGGCCGCCGCACTGCGCGACAAGCTGGCCGCTCACAAGGTCGAAAATGTGATGCTCGTCTCGGCCTTCCTGGCCGCGGCGGCGCTGGCCCAGGCGGTGGGCCATCAGACCAACTACGCGCAGACGGCGCTGCTTTACATCGAGCCCGACACCGCGACGCTGGCCGTCGTCAATAGCGCCGACGGATCCATCGCCAACGTGTCGCGGCAGGTGTTGCCCGAGGACGACGAGGCGGCGGTCGCCCAGCTGGCCGCGATGGTGTCCAACGCGGAGAACCTGGAGACGCGCCCGGATGCGGTGTTCGTCGTCGGCTCCGGGATCGACATCCCGCTGATCAAGCCCGCGCTCGAGGCGGCGACCACTTTGCCGCTGACCGCGCCCGAGGAGCCCGACACCGCGCTGGCACGCGGCGCGGCCCTCGCGTCGGCCCATGCTCCGCTTTTCTCGTCGTCGACCGCGGCGCTGGCCTACGCGCAGGATCCCGGCACCGGTGCGATCAACCCGCTCGCCATTGCGCCGGGCTACTTCGAAACCCCGGGCGAGGTCGGCGCCGAGGGACTCGCGTACAGCGCGGTCCCCGACGAGCCGGACGAATTCTTCACCGGCTCGCAGACCGCCGCGACGGCACTGGTGGGTGCGGACTACCCCGAGCGCAGGTCGTTCAAAATGGTGGGGTCCGCCGTGGCGGGAATCTTCGTCATCGGCGTGGTGGCACTGGTCGTGTCGTTGGCGATCGCCATCCGGCCGACGGCCAACGTGCGGCCGAGCCCGAACCAGAACGTCGTCGTGGCGCCCACCCGGCCGGCTCCGGCTCCCGCGGCACCGGCGCCTGCTCCCCAGGCCCCGGCTCCCGCCCCCGAGGCGGCTCCGGCTCCCGCTCCGGCACCGGCGGCTCCGGCTCCCGCTCCGGCGCCCGAGGCTCCCGCCCCAGCGCCGGCGGCGCCGGCGCCCATTCCGGTGCCGGAGGCCCCCGCGCCAGCGCCGGCGGCTCCGCCACCCCCGCCGCCCGCGGTGGCGCCGATCCCGGTGCCCATCCCACTGCCGATACCGGGCCTGGGTGGTCCGGGCTTCGGTGGACCCCCGGGTGGTGGCGGCCACGGCGGCGGTGAAGGGCCGCACGGCGGCGGCGAAGGGCCGCACGGCGGTGGCGGCTTCCCCGGAATCCCGGGCTTCGGTGGCGGTCACGGTGGCTTCGGCGGCGGCCACGGCGGGTTTGGTCACTTCTGATCTGGACCCTGCTGCCTGCCACCTGTCATCTGGCGTTTGCCTGCCGCTCAACCCTGCGATGCAGTTAGCTCATCGGGGCCACCTACACCGGACGTATGCGATGCACCGTGTTCGGCACGGGTTACCTCGGAGCCACCCACGCGGTCGGGATGGCGGCACTGGGCCACGACGTGCTCGGGATCGATATCGATCCCGGCAAGGTGGCCAAGCTCGCCGGTGGTGACATTCCCTTCTACGAGCCCGGCCTGCGAAAGCTGTTGAGGGAGAACCTGGCAGCGGGCCGGCTGCGCTTTTCCACCGACTACGACATGGCGGCCGGCTTCGCTGACGTGCACTTCCTCGGGGTGGGCACACCGCAGAAGAAGGGCGAGTACGGTGCCGACCTACGTCATGTCTATGCGGTCATCGATGCGCTGGTGCCGCGGCTGACGACTTCGGCGGTACTGGTTGGCAAGTCAACGGTTCCGGTCGGCACCGCGGCCGAGTTGAACCAGCGCGCGGCAGCGCTGACGCCGGATGGTATCGATGTCGAAATCGCCTGGAATCCAGAGTTTTTGCGCGAAGGCTACGCGGTGCAAGACACCCTGAATCCGGACCGGATTGTGCTGGGTGTCAACCGGGATTCGACGCGCGCCGAGGCCGCCGTCAGGGAGCTGTACGGGCCGATGCTCGAGGCCGGCGTGCCGTTCCTGGTGACGGATTTACAGACCGCGGAGCTGGTCAAGGTTTCCGCCAATGCCTTTCTGGCGACCAAGATTTCGTTCATCAATGCCATTTCCGAGGTATGCGAGGCCGCCGGCGCCGACGTCAGCCTGCTGGCGGATGCGCTGGGCTACGATCCCCGGATCGGACGTCAATTCCTCAATGCCGGTTTGGGTTTCGGCGGCGGGTGCCTGCCCAAGGACATCCGTGCGTTCATGGCACGCGCCGGCGAGCTGGGCGCCGATCAAGCGCTGACATTCCTGCGCGAGGTGGACAGCATCAACATGCGCCGCCGCACCAGGATGGTGGAACTGGCTAGCGCGGCTTGCGGTGGCTCGCTGCTTGGTGCCAACATCGCGGTGCTCGGCGCGGCGTTCAAGCCCGAATCCGACGATGTGCGTGACTCGCCCGCGCTGAACGTCGCGGGCCAGTTGCAGCTCAACGGAGCGGCCGTGAACGTCTATGACCCCAAGGCCCTCGACAACGCGCAGCGGCTGTTCCCGACGCTGAACTACGCCGTCTCGGTCGAAGAGGCTTGCGAGCGCGCGGATGCGGTGCTGGTTCTCACCGAGTGGCGCCAGTTTGTCGACATGGACCCTAACGACCTGGCCGACCGGGTGCGGGCACGCGTGATCGTGGACGGCCGCAACTGCCTGGACGCCGCCCGCTGGCAGCGGGCGGGGTGGCGGGTATACCGGCTGGGCGCGCCCCGGCCCTAGGAGAACGGGTCGAAGTCGGCGGGCCGCGGTGCGGGCGCCGGGTTGCCTGCCGATGGGTGTTGCGGCGCGGGGGGCGGGTTGTACGCCGGCGGACGCTGCGGCGGCGCTGTGGCGGTCGGTGCATTCTGCGCCGCGTTCACGATTTCGGCGAAAGTCGGAGGGGGAGGCGGCTTGTGGGCGTCCCGCTGCAGGTATGCGTTGGATGCGGGTAGGAATAGCAGTACGCCGGTGGCAACAGCGGTGACGGCCGCCGTGATGGCGCCCGCCTGGGTCAGGTGAGTGAACCAGGCAACCGCACTGCCGGGCCCGACGATGAGCCCGAATGCGGCCAGCGACAACGTCAGGACGCATCCGATGACCGCGACCGGCCGAGCGAGGCGCCGATGCTTGACGATTCGGATCGCCTGCCAGATGATCGCCGCACCGAGCAGCACGCCGGCCGTCGCCGCTGACACCGCAAGCCAGGTGTCGCTGCGGTAGTACCAGTCGAATTCGGGGATGGCCATCGCGACCGCGATGGCCATTGTCAGCATGACCGCGCCTATCCCGGCGAACAACCAACTGGCGAACGCGACGGTGTCCGGCAGCTGCGCCGCGTCAGTGGCCAGACGCTGCGGCGCCGGGCCTGACCGCCTCGGCGCTGCCGGTGGTGGCGGGAGTGCCTGCGACGGCGGACGTGCGCGACGCGCAGCCGCCGGGGGCGGTGGCGCGCTGCGGGCTTGTTGTTGAAGCCACGCGGTGGCTTCGCTCTGACCGAACGGATCGGAGCCGGGGCCGGCGAAGGGATCGGCGCCGAACGGGTCGGATGGGGCGTTGCCGAACGGATCGCCGCCGAATGGGCCTGATGCGGCGTTGTGGTCTGGACGTTCCGGGCCGGCCATGTCAGCGCACCCCAGTCGCTCGTCGTCGACGCCAGAGGAGATACCCGCCGCCGCCCAGCCAGGCCACCGCGGGCAGAATCACCAAGTAGAACAACGGCTTTGACGGCGCCGTTGCCGGAGCCACGAACGGCACCCACGGACTCAGCGTTGACGGCCAGATCTGGTCCAACGGTACCGAGCTGACGACGTTGCCCAACCACACCTGCTTCGCGTTGTCCTGTACCAGTGGGCCGATGATCGAGGGCCCCGCTGTCTTTGCCACCGAGTCGTACTTCTGGGTGAACTCCGGCGCGCCGATGTCGTGGGTTTCCACCTTACTGAAATCGACTCCGCCCCAAGACCGTGTCCACGTCGTGCCCTTGGTGTCGGTCCAGCTGAAGGTGGGCTCGGGGTGCTTGGTGGAATCCAGGTACCGCTCCCACACCGCGTGCGGATCCCATGCGACGGTCAGGTCGTCGATGTTCCCGGAGTCGATGAGCTTCGCGTATTGGGTTGGCTTGTTGGCGTTGCGCTTTCGATACCACTCGGCCGCCACCCGGCTGGTGTACACCCGGCGCAGATCGGCGAAGTCCGGATTGTGATTCACCGCGTCGATGAGCGCAGGCATGATCATCTGCTGGTAGAGCTGACCGTTGTGGTCCGTGACCGCCGGATCTTGGTCCTGGCACAGGTCTGTGCCCGGAGTGACATCGCTTTGATCGGTCCCGATCTTCACCGTGAGGGGCGTGTCGAGAATGTAGAGCTGGTCGCCGTCTTCGTGGACTTCGGCCGGTTGCGGCACGATCCATAACCGCCTACCCAGATAGCATTTGTTGCCCTGCATGGCGTCGACGAAACGACGACCGAGTCCCGTGTCGGTCTTCTGCAGTCGGGCCGACACCAGCTTCATTTCCAGGTCTGCCTCGAGCAACACTTCACCGGCTTCCGTCCGGCCGAACGCCGCCTCGATGATGCGCTCGGGTTCGGTGGGTTTGAGGTTCACCCAGAAATTCTGCGGTGGCAGCGCCAACCAGACATAGAAGGCGTCCATCGCCATCTTCGCGTTGCGCCGCCCGCCGTAGGAGGCCTCCGTTGCCGGCAGGGTGTTCGCGCTGAACGCGTACTGCATCGCCGGTTTGCCGTTGACCGAGTCGGTGACGTAACGCATCTCCAGCGAGGTGAAGTCGATGCCGCCGAAGGGGCCGGGCGATGCCGAGACCGGTACGCCCGCCGAGGGAGCGGGAAGTGCGGGAGCGGGCACCGCGGGAGCGGGAAGCGCAGGCGCGGGGAGCCGTGGTGGTACGGGCGCTGCGGGTAGTTGTGGCGCCGGCAGGGCTGGTGCGGGCAGGCGCGGTGGTGCGGGTGCGGCCGGAGCGGGCAGGCGCGGTGGTGCCGGTAGCGCCGGCGCGGGCAGTCGTGGTGGCGCGGGCGCTGCGGGTAGTTGTGGTGCCGGCAGGGCCGGTGCGGGCAGTCGTGGTGGTGCGGGCGCTTGTGGTGCCGGTAGCACCGGGGGCTGTGCGGGGGCGGGGGCGGGGGCTTGCGGCGCGGGAGCCGGTGCGGGGGCCGGTGCTTGCTGTGCGGGCACAGGTGCTTGCGGCGCGGGAGCCGGTGCTGGATTTGCGCCCGCTGGAATCGGCGCGTTTATCGGTGCCTGCGCGGGGACCGGCTCCCCGGCCGGGTTGTCCTCCGCCTCGAGTGCACTTGCTATCTGGTCCTGGAGTGCTTGGTCCTCGGGCGAGTCTGCCGATTCATCCAGGACGGGATCCGGCGATGGTCGCGGAGCCGAATTGCCCGCCGCGGAACCCGGATCCGTTCTCTCTTGCGGCTTGGCGGGTACGTAGCGGGCGCACAGTGCGGGCGGCATCTTGACGCCGGCGGCCCGCAAATCATCGATCGTTTGCTTCATCCACTTCTGCGTCGGATCGGTGGGTCTGCCCCCGAACATGATCATCAGCGACGACCCAAGCTGCCCCATTCTCTTGACGTGGTCGATGAATTGGTTGCGGGCGTGCGCGCCCAGTGTGGTGCCGGACTTGGCTTCGATCATCAGCCATTTCGAGACCGGCACACTGTCGGCGATGTTGAAGATGTCGAAGACGGGGCCGCGGGGCAGGATGTTCTTGGGGAGCTGTTTATTGGTCTGCCAGCCGGCTTCGGGCGGCAATTCGCCCAGCTTCCAGCCGTCGAAGAGGAACTTCTCAAAGGCCGGGCCGATCCGTCGGTTCTGAATGACGGTGATGTAGTTGGATTTCCACCTTTCCCAAGGCTTGGCGCCGCCGCCATTCACATAAATTTTCCAGCGAGCCTGCATCCCCTTGAGGGTGTCTGCGTTTCCCCTGACCGCATTGGCGACACTGATCCGGTCCAGCTGATCTGGGCTCGGTTCTTGCGCGTTACGCACGTCCGGGCTCAGCGGATCGTAATTATAGGTATGTATTTCGTCAGGTGGAGCCAGCTGTGTAGCGTCATAGCCGGGCATCGGAACTCCGGGATCGCAATCCCCGTAGCCGCCGTAATTCGCGCGGGCCATGGGCACGCCGTGCAAGCCGAAGCAGACAACCAGTAGCAGGACAACGAGTCCCCGGAACCACACCGTCACGATTGGCCACCCGTGGTGTAGCTGACCCACTCATCAAGGAGTCCGCGCGCCTCATGTTCTTTCGTCGCAATGCTGAGTCGCAGTAACCGGAACGGCGACGCTGTGTCGGAGTCGTCGTTTCTCTGCACTTGATAGCCCGCCACCGCCGGGGCGCCGTCGCGTGCCGCCATGTGGGGCCGATGCACCCAACGTGCCGGCACGGTGCGGAGCAGCACCTCGCCCAGGTACCAGGAGGCGCCCTCGACGAAGTCCGCATTGGCCGGATCGTTGAATTCGTCGGTGGTGGGAGTGAGCTTGAAAGTCAGCTCGGTCAGGGCGTCGATGCTTTCGGGACTGTAATCCCAAGTTTCGGGGTAGCGGCTGGCCCACCCGGCGAACTCTTGCCGGCGTGCGGTCAGCCAGGCATCTAATTCCGTTGAGGCAGTTGGCGTGTCAAAGATGTCGATGCCGACCACCCCGCGCTTCGGCGGGGTGGTGGCTTTGGCTTGCCAGGTGGAGTAGATGCGCGCCAACGGCCCGCTGTCATTTCCCGGTCGGTCCGCGACCGTGGCCAGCAACAGATGCAACGGCGAGACAGGTTCGAGTCCCAGCCCGTCACCCGGGACCGCGATCGGGATTCCTACCGCGGCGTGTTCGGCATCGGGCCAGGCCCAGTTTTGGCTGGCGACGGATTCGGCGAGTGAGGCGTCGGTCAGCGCCGGATGGGCCCGCTGCGCAAAGCCCGGTTCGTCGTCCCACTCCCAGCGCCCGCCGGTGAGATGTATCAGAGAAAGCCCGACATAGGCCGTCAACGCCTGAACTACCGGCCGTTCCTCGGCGTGCAACACGTGCTCCGGCTCGTCGAACAGGGTTCGTGTCACGGACTCCACAGCCCGCAGCGACTCGATCGAATAGTCCAGCTGCAGGCCCCGTGCTGCGGCGTTGTCCTGCAGCCCGCCGACCGCCGGGGCGATGCCACTCTCCCAATCGGCGGCCAGCTCTCGGCGATCCACCCCGGCACTCCTCCCGTCCCGCACTTGGTTAGTAAGACTGCACTGTCGGCCCAATCGGCTCAAGTCACGGCGGCGATGCACTGGGGCGCACGCATGCGGGTAGCGTGACCGGCGTGGACTTCGCCGGCGCATTCCTCGACGAGAATCGGGCTTTCGCAGACCTTTTTCAGGACGTCGATGAGTCCACGCCCGTACCCACCTGCCCGGGCTGGACCCTGCGACAACTATTTCGTCACGTCGGCCGCGGCGATCGCTGGGCGGCGCAGATCGTGCGCGAGCGACTCGACAGCTACCTCGATCCCCGCACGGTGGAGGGCGGCAAGCCGCCACCCGATCCGGCCGGCGCGATCGCCTGGCTGCACGGCGGTGCTCAGCGGCTGATCGACGCCGTCGAGCTGACCGGGGTCCAAACGCCGGTCTGGACGTTCCTCGGGGAGCGCCCGGCGAACTGGTGGGTGCGGCGCCGGTTGCATGAGGTCGCGGCGCACCGCGCCGACGCGGCGATCGCGCTGGGCAGCGATTTCACCCTGGAGCCACCAGTGGCCGCCGACGGGATCACCGAATGGTTGGAGAGGGTGGCGATTCAGGCGGGTGGCGAGGGGACGCCGCTTCCGCTCGAGGAGGGCGACACCCTGCATCTGCACGCCACCGATGCCGGGCTGGGCGAGGACGGCGAGTGGACGATCGCCGTCGAGCAGGGCCGGATCGCCTGGTCGCACCAGCACGGCAAGGGCAGCGCCGCGCTGCGCGGTTGCGCGACCGAGTTGCTGCTGGCGATACTGCGCCGCCGGCCGCTGGCCGAGACGGGCATCGAGCTGTTCGGTGACGACGCCGTGTGGGAGCGCTGGTTGGCCCGTACGCCTCTCTAGCCCAGGGAACGCACGGTAACTTGCACATCATGACCACATCGGAGATCGCCACCGTTCTGGCATGGCACGACGCCCTCAACTCTTCTGACCTGGCCACCCTGGAGTCCCTGTCCAGCGACGACATCGAGATCGGCGACGCGCACGGAGCCGCGCAGGGCCACCAGGCGCTGCGCAACTGGGCCGCCTCGCACCGGTCGAGCGCGCAGCTCGGCCAGATGTACGTGCACGACGGCGTCGTCGTCGCCGAACAAAAACCGGGCAGCCCTGACGGTCCGGGGGCGGCCACCAACGCGCTGGCGTTCCGCGTGGTCCGTGACCATGTCACCTCGGTCTTCCGGCACGACAGCTTGGCGTCGGCCCTGGCGGCGACCGAACTCACCGAGTCCGACGCCGTCGAATAGGGCAGATCAAGGCATCAGGGGCCATCCAATGCGCGGAATCATCCTGGCCGGCGGATCGGGCACTCGCCTGCATCCGATCACCACGGGCATAAGTAAGCAGCTGCTGCCGGTCTACGACAAACCGATGGTTTACTACCCGCTGTCCACCCTGATGATGGCCGGAATCCGCGACATCCTGGTGATCACCACCCCTCATGACGCCCCCGGATTCCAGCGACTCTTGGCCGACGGCTCGCAGTTCGGCGTCAACATCACCTACGTGACGCAAGAACAGCCCGATGGCCTGGCCCAGGCATTCGTCCTGGGCGCCGAGCACATCGGGAACGAGCCGGTGGCTTTGGTGTTGGGAGACAACATCTTCTACGGCCCGGGGCTGGGCACCAGCCTGAGCCGATTCCAATCCATCAGCGGGGGAGCCGTTTTCGCGTACTGGGTCGCCAACCCGTCGGCATACGGCGTCGTCGAGTTCAGTAACGACGGCAGGGCGCTGTCACTGGAGGAGAAGCCCAAGACGCCGAAATCCAACTACGCGGTGCCGGGCTTGTACTTTTACGACAACGACGTGGTCGAGATCGCGAAGGGCCTGAAGAAATCGGCGCGGGGTGAATACGAGATCACCGAGGTCAACCAGATCTACCTGAGCCGGGGCCGGCTCTCGGTCGAGGTGATGACCCGCGGCACCGCCTGGCTGGACACCGGAACGTTCGACTCGCTGTTGGACGCCAGCGATTTCGTGCGCACCCTGGAGCGACGGCAGGGCCTGAAGGTCAGCGTCCCCGAGGAAGTGGCGTGGCGGCGAGGCTGGATCACCGACGACGAGCTGGCCGAGCGCGCGCAGGGCCTGCTCAAGTCCGGCTACGGCGGTTATCTGCTGGACTTGTTGGAGCGCAGTCGGTTTCAGTAGGTTTGGCCAGTACCGCCGCGATCGCCGTCGTCAGCGGCACCGACAGTGCCAACGCCATGCCGCCCACCGCCGAGCGGGCGATCTCGATCGCCACGCTCTCGCTGGTCAGCACGTCGGTCAGGGAGCGGTTGGCGACGCTGAACAGCAACAGCAGCGGCAGGGAACTGCCCGCGTAGGCCAGCACCAGCGTGTAGACCGTGCTGGCGATGTGATCGCGGCCCACCCGGATGGCGCCGACGAAGATCGCCCGCCGCGAGCCACCGAGGTGGGCGAGCTCGAACACCGTCGACGCCTGGGTCACCGTGACGTCGTTGAGCACACCCAGCGACCCGATGATGAAGCCGGCGAGCAGCAGGCCGCCGATCGACACGCTGCCCAGATACGCGCTGACGGTACTGTTCTGTTCGTCGGACAGCCCGGTCAGGTGCGCCAGCTGTATTGCCGCCCAAGACAATCCGGCGGCCAGCAGCAGCGCTGAGAGGGTGCCCAGCAGCGCGGCGCTGGTCCGTAGGCTGACCCCGTGCGCCAGATAGATGACCGCGTAGAGGATCGCCGCCGCCGCCACCAGCGCCACCGGAACCGCCGGCGCGCCATCGCGCAGCGCCGGCAGCAGGAACGTCACCAGCACCGCGAACGCGACCACGATGCCCCCCAGCGCCAGCAGACCGCGCCAGCGGGCCACGGCCACGATGACCACCGCGAAGGCGATCGCCAAACCGCCCAGCGCCCAGCCACGTTCGAAGTCGTAGAACGCATAGCTGGTGGCGCCCTGGTCGTCGACCTGGCGAACGAGCCGAACGTGGTCGCCCACCGCGAGTTTCGGCTGGCCGGGGCCGGGGGAGGACTCCAGCAGTGTCTGGGCCCCCGCGTTGGGTCCGGAATCGATCGAGACCTGGGTCAAAACGCACCGTCCCGCGCCGGGCGGGGCCTGCTGCGGCGCGCCGGTGAGGACCTGGCTGACCGACGGGCTGCCACAGTCGCCCATCGCACTGGACAGCACGTGCCCGGCCTGCGTGCTCACCGCGCCGCCGGCCGCGTTCTGCAGCGGCATCGGGATGTCGACGTGCTGCCGGCTTGGCCAGAGCACGATCGCGCCGACGGCTACCGCGACGCCGATCGCGACCAACAACCCGACGACAATCCTGGCGGGCAACGGATCAACCGTGGACGGGCCCGGCGGTGCGCTGTGCGAGTGGGAGTGCGTCACGCGCTCCACCGTAGAGGCGGCCGCGCGGACGCTTACGGTCGATAGCCGACGAGGAAGTTGCCCAGCCGCTCGATCGCGGCCGCCAGGTCGCGGGCCCAGGGCAGGGTCACGATGCGCAGGTGATCCGGCGCCGGCCAGTTGAAGCCGGTCCCTTGGGTGACCAGGATCTTCTCCTGCAGCAGCAGGTCGAGGACGAGCTGTTCGTCGTCTTCGACGTCGTAGACCTCGGGATCCAGCCGGGGAAACGCGTACAGCGCGCCGGCGGGCTTGACGCAGGACACCCCCGGGATCTCGTTCAGCTTGGTCCAGGCGACGTCGCGCTGCTCGAGCAACCGACCGCCGGGCAGGACCAGGTCGTCGATGCTCTGGTGGCCGCCCAGCGCCACCTGGATCGCGTGCTGCGCCGGAACGTTGGGACACAGTCGCATGTTGGCCAGCAGGTTGATGCCCTCGATGAAGCTGCTGGCGTGGTCCTTGGGTCCCGTGATCGCCAGCCAGCCGGCCCGATAGCCGGCCACCCGGTAGGCCTTGGACAGGCCGTTGAAGGTCAGGCACAACATGTCCGGCGCCAGCGTGGCCAGGTTGATGTGCTTGGCGTCGTCGTAGAGGATCTTGTCGTAGATCTCGTCGGCGAGCAGCAGCAGCTCGTGCTTGCGCGCCAGATCGACTATCTGGGTGAGGACTTCGCTGGTGTAGACCGCGCCGGTCGGGTTGTTCGGGTTGATCACCACCAGCGCCTTGGTGCGGTCGGTGATCTTGGACTCCATGTCGGCGATGTCCGGCTGCCAGCCCTGCGTCTCGTCGCACAGGTAATGCACCGGCGTGCCGCCCGCGAGGGAGGTCGACGCCGTCCACAGCGGGTAGTCCGGCGACGGAATCAGCACCTCGTCGCCGTTGTCGAGCAGCGCCTGCAACGTCATGGTGATCAGCTCGGACACCCCGTTGCCCAGGTAGACGTCGTCGACGTCGAAGCGGGGGAATCCGTCGACCAACTCGTAGCGGGTGACCACCGCCCGGCGGGCGGGCAGGATGCCCCGCGAGTCGGAATATCCCTGGGCGTACGGCAAAGCCTGGATCATGTCGCGCATGATCACGTCGGGCGCCTCGAAGCCGAACGGCGCCGGGTTCCCGATGTTGAGCTTGAGGATGCGGTGCCCCTCGGCCTCCAGCCGAGCGGCGTGCGCGTGCACGGGCCCGCGGATTTCGTACAGGACGTCCTGAAGCTTCGACGACTGCGCGAAACTACGCTGCGGCCGGTGATGAGCCGACGCGTGCAGGGGCAGCTGATGGGTGGTCACACCACTAATGGTGCCATCACTGTCCACTGATATTTGCTGTCAAGCCGCAAAGAGGCAGGTCAGCGCTTTCCGGGGGGACGCGCCCCACGCGCGATGCCCAGGCCTTTGACCGGTGGCTGCGACTGTGCGCCTTCGCCGTCGGTCTGCTTTGCCGGCTCGGCCTTTGGCGCGGGCTCGGGTTGGGCCTCCGCCTGTTCCGCGGGCTCAGTCTCGGCTTTCGGGGCCTCGGCCTTGGGGGCCTCGGCAGCCGGAGCCGCTTTCTTGGCACCGGGGCGCTTGGCGCCCGCCGCGATGCCCAGGCCCTTGACCGGGGCCGCGGGTGCCTTGGCTTCGGACTTGGTCTCGGTCTCCGCTTCGGGGGCCGCTGCCGCGGTTGCCTCGGCCTTGGGGGCCTCGGCGGCCGGTGCCGACTTCTTGGCACCGGGACGCTTGGCGCCGGCGGCCAGACCCAGGCCCTTCGCCGGTGCGGCCGGTGCCTTGGCTTCTCCGGCCGGTGCCTCGGCCTTGGCCGCCTCGGCGGCCGGGGCGGCCTTCTTCGCGCCGGGCTTCTTCGCGCCGCCGGCGATGCCCAGGCCCTTCGCCGGAGCGGCCGTGTCCGCCTCGGCCGCCGCTTTCTTGGCTCCCGGCTTCTTGGCGCCGCCCGCGATCCCCAGCCCCTTGGCGGGCGCGGCGGGAGCCGCGGTGGCCTCGGGCTTCGGGGCCGCTTCCGCCTTGGCGGGCGCCTCGGCCGGCGCCTCGGCGGGTGCGGTTGCCGTGGCGACCGAGGCCTTAGGCGCCTCAGCGGCCCGCTTCTCGGCCTCCTTGGCAGCCGTGCCCTTCTCGGGCAGCGTCGCCTTGTCGTATTCGAGGGACCCGAGCAGGATCTGCGCGACGTCGAGCACCTCGACGCCGCTGCGTCCGGCCTCTTCCTGACGGTCGTTGACACCGTCGGTGACCATCACCCGGCAGAAGGGGCAACCGGTGGCGATGGTGGCGGCCCCGGTGGCCAACGCCTCGTCCACGCGTTCGTGGTTGATGCGCTTGCCGATGTGCTCTTCCATCCACATCCGCGCGCCGCCGGCGCCACAGCAGAAGCTGCGCTCGGCGTGCCGCGGCATCTCGGTCAGGTTCGCGCCCGCGGCGCCGATCAGCTCGCGCGGCGCCTCGTAGACCTTGTTGTGCCGGCCCAGGTAGCAGGGGTCGTGATAGGTGATGTCCTGCGCCACCGGCGTCACCGGCACCAGCTTGTTGTCCCGGATCAGCCGGTTGAGCAGCTGGGTGTGGTGCAGCACCGAGTAGTTCGCGCCGAGCTGACGGTATTCACGGCCCAGGGTGTTGAAGCAGTGCGGGCAGGTGACGACGATCTTGCGGTCGACGGACTCGGTGCCCTCGAAAAGCCCATCCAGGGTCTCGACGGCCTGGGCGGCCAGCTGCTGGAACAGGAACTCGTTGCCCGAGCGGCGCGCGGAGTCGCCGTTGCAGGACTCACCTGTGCCGAGCACCAGGTACTTCACCCCCGCGATGGCCAGTAGCTCGGCGACGGCCTTGGTGGTCTTCTTGGCCTTGTCGTCGTAGGCGCCGGCGCAACCCACCCAGAACAGATACTCGAAGCCGTCGAAGCTGTCGACGTCCTCGCCATAGACCGGGACGTCGAAGTCGACCTCGTCGATCCAGCTGGTGCGGTCCGAGGCGTTCTGGCCCCACGGGTTGCCCTTGGTTTCCAGGTTCTTGAACAGCACCGACAGTTCCGAGGGGAACTCCGACTCCATCATCACCTGGTAGCGCCGCATGTCGACGATGTGATCGACGTGCTCGATGTCCACCGGGCACTGCTCGACGCAGGCGCCGCAGGTCACGCAGGACCACAAGACGTCCGGGTCGATGACGCCGCCCTGTTCCTCGGTGCCGACCAGGGGACGGGTGGCCTGCTCCGGCCCGGAACCCATGACGCGGCCGAAGCCGGACTCCGGGACGTGGTGGGCCTCGGCGTGCTTCTCGCCGGACAGTTCCTCACCGACACCGCCTTCCGGCGTGCTCTCGAGGGGACTCTCCTTCTGCCCCAGGATGTAGGGCGCCTTGGCCATCCAATGGTCGCGCAGGTCCATGATGACGAGCTTGGGCGACAGCGGCTTGCCGGTGTTCCACGCCGGGCACTGCGACTGACAGCGCCCGCACTCGGTACAGGTGGCGAAGTCGAGCGCGGCTTTCCAACTGAAGTCCTCGATCTTGCCGCGACCGAATTCGGCGTCGTCGGGCGGGTTTTCGAAGTCGATCGGCTTGCCGTCGTATTCCAGCGGCAGCAGCGGGCCGAGGCCGTTGGGCAGCCGCTTGAAGATGACGTTGATCGGCGCCGTGAAGATGTGCATGTGCTTGGAGTGCAGCACGATGATGAGGAACGCCAGCATCACCAAAATGTGCAGCAGCAGCGCGGTCGTTTCGATGATCTCGTTGGCGGGCTGGCCCAGCGGTCGCAGGATGGCGCCGAACAGCTGCGACAGGAAGGCGCCGTTGCCGTAGGGCAGCGTGCCGTTGTTGACCGCGGCGCCGCGCACGAACACGTAGGTGAAGACGACGTTGAAGATCATGAACAGCACCAGCCAGGCGCCGCCGGTGTGCGAGCCGTAGAACCGCGACGAGCGCCCGATCTCCTTCGGGCTGCGCATCAACCGGATGATGGCGAAGGTGACGATGCCGAGGAAGACGGCGGTCGCGAAGAAGTCCTGCAGGAAGCCGAGTGCGTCCCAGCGCCCGATGATCGGGATGTGGAAGTTGTCCTGGAACAGCAGCCCGTAGGCCTCGATGTAGACCGTGAGCAGTATGAAGAAGCCCCACATGGTGAAGAAGTGCGCCAGGCCGGGGATGGACCATTTCAACAGCTTGCGCTGACCGAAGACCTCGGAGACCTCGGCCCAGACGCGTTTGCCGGGTTCGTCGGTGTGACCCGGCGCCGGCTTGCCGGACGTGATCAGCTTGAACAGCCACAGGACACGCCGCGCGGCGAGTGCGGCCACGACCAGCGTCATGCCCATGCCCACGATCAGCCTGATGAGCATCTGCGTTGTCACAGAAGGTCTCCCCAATGCATAGATAATTCGGCCCGTGCTTATTTGCCTGCTTAAGCCCCGCTCATAGTTACATCTTCGCGGCTTTCAGCGCGAGAAAGGCTGCCCTAACTTGGGAGTTCGTCGGTGCCTCTGGCCTGCTGGTTAATACCCATTCACCGGATGTGACGCTTGCCGAAGTGATGAGCGCCACCAAATTTCGCCGAAGGCCCCTATTACCGCGCCCCTTGGTGGCCCAGGGGTGATGGGTCCCGTCAGCGCCCGAAGATGGGCGGCAGGGGCCGCGCGCGCGTGGTCGTCGGGGCGGCGCTGCTGGTCGCCTGCGACGTCGTGGTGGGCGCCGCGGTCGTGGTCGCGCTGGTGCTCGGCGGCGCGCTGGTGGTGGTCGACGGCGCCGGCGCGGGCGTCGTCGTGGTGGTCGCCGGCGGCGCCTCGCTGGATGGTGGCGGCGGTGCCGGGATCACGGTGACGGTGGTGCTGTCGTCGGGTCCGGTGATGGTCACCGTCTGCGGTGGTGCCGAGCTGGGCGGCGACGTGGGGCTGACCGGGGTGGACTTGGTGAGCAACAGGTTGATCGCCAATATCAGGGCCACCAGCACCGCCGCGCCGGCCCCGGCCACGCTCAACACCAGCGCCGTGCGTTTGTACCAGGGCAGTCGTCCCTGGGCGGTGGCGTAGCGACTGCCGGTCGCGCCGTCGAATTTGCTTGCCTCGTCGGCGTACTCGCCTGTGGCGTCGCGCCCGGTATAGGGCACGGGCTCGTCGTTGTCGGCGTCCTGCGACCATGCCAGGGCGTCGTCCACGTCGGTGGCCTGGGCCCCCCACGCGGCCTGTGTCATGTCGAGTCCCGCGGTGCCGACCATTTCGGTCGGCGTTTCCACGGCCGCGGCCGCGGCGGTCGGAGCGCCGCCCGACGCGTAATGCGGGCCGAGCACCGCCGCGCCGAGGGCGGCGCTGAGCGCCGGCTGGGCGGAGCTGTGCACCGGCACCCCGAACCGCTGCGACAAGCGTGCCTTGAGCAACGGGATGTTCGCGCCACCGCCGGCGATCGCCATGGCGCTCAGCCTCGTGTTCGGAGGCGCGTTGCGCCGCAACGATTCATCGACCGCCGAGAGGAACCGGTCCAGCGGTGGGGAGATCAGTTGCTCGAATTCGGCGCGGGACAGCTGCGCGCCCTCACCGGAAGCCCCGGCGATGGTGCTCACCGCGGCCGTCGACAGTTGCTCCTTGGCGCGCCGGCATGCGCCGAGCAGGCGGGCCTGCGGCCCCACCCGCGCGGTGCCGCCGAGCATGGCGGTGCTGACGTCGGAGGCCAGCAGGTGGTCCAGGACGAGCTGATCGATCGCGTCGCCGGAGAATTCGGTATACCGCGCCGCCGAGCCGACCGACGCAAAGCCGGCGTTGGCGTCCATCAACGTCACGGTGGTGCCGCCGGCGCCGAAGTCGCACAGTGCGATAACGCCGTCGGCGCTGAATCCCGGCGTGCCGCGCAGCGCCGCGAGCGCGGCCGTGGCGTCCGAAACCAGCATCGGGGCCACCCCGCCGCGCGCCAGGTCTGACTGGGCGAAGAACTCCTCTCGCAGCGCCGCGAACTGGTCGTGGGACCAATAGGCGGGCACCGCGATGGTGATCGGTGACCCGTAGCCGACCGCACGGGCCATGGCCTCGATCGCCTCGACCGTCAGCGCGGCGCCGAGGTACTTGGTGCCGTCGGCCGCCACCAATGGCGCGCGGTCGCCGACGCGTTCGACGAATCCCCGCAGCACCAGTCCGGGTTCGGTCAGATTCGGATTTTCTTCTGGGAGGCCAACTTCGGTCGGTCGCTGTTCGAACAGGGTCAGTACGGAGCTGCGGGTTATCGGAGCGCTGCCCGCGCGGGCGGCAACCAGGTTCGCCACCCCGATCGATAGCCCGAGCGACTCGCTCATGTGCTGCACCCCTGTGTCAGTTGTCCCGTTGCCCTCGCGCGGCCGTGCTCACCGTAGCGACCGTGGATTGCAGCGAGTGTAGGGCTTCGCCGGCGCTTGGCGGTGGAACCGTGATCGGGTCTACCACCGGCTCGCTAACGCAGCCCAGGGGGCACCGTCACCGGATTCGGTACCCCCGGAACCGTGATCACCGGCGGCAGCTGCGGCAAGTGGTGGTGATGCGTCGGCGGCTGCGTCTGTCCCCCGGTGGGCTGCTGCTGCGCCGGTGGCTGCTGCGCCGGTGGCTCTTCGCTGCTGGGCGAGGACGTCGTGGTCGTGGTGGTCGTCGGGGTCGTCGTCGTGATGGGGGTCGTCGTGCTCGTCGTCGTTTTCGGGATGTGGTTGACGGTCTGTTGCCCGTGAATGAGCTCGATGATTCCGAAGACGATCAAAGCGATCAGGATGACGACGGAGACCAGCCAGGCGATGAGCATCGCGGGCTTGCGGTACCAGGGAGTCGGCTCGGTCTCCTGGTCAAAGGGGTCGACGTCGCCCGGCTCCTCGAACCCCTCGGGCGGGTTCGGCGGGGAACCGGATGACGGAATCTGGCCGGTCGGCGGCTGTTCGGGTGTGCCGAAGTCGCCATGCTGGGTCGGCTGATTGTGGAAGTCGTCGCGTGGGCCATTGGATGCCACGGCACCGATGGTACTAACCGCAGCTGCGAATCTGCTGATGCCAACCCGAAGCGGCGTGGCCACGCGCTCAAGAACGTGGGCTGAAGACCCGCGTTGGTGGTTAGGTCGAGGTCGTGGATTGCCTGGTGAAGTTGTTGCGAGACACGGTCGCGGTCCGGATATCGGTCTGCGTGGCCCTCGGCGTCGCCGTCGCTGTCGTGGTGGGCAACACAGTCGGTTGGCGTTATGCGCTGGCCGGCTGGATCGCCACGGCGGGGATGTATGCGTTGTGGACGCACCTCAGCCTGCTCGGCATGGATGCCGAGCAGACCTGCCGATGGGCGACGAGGGAGGACCCGACCCGCTGGGTCGCCGACGCGGTCATCCTGTCGGCGAGCGTCGCCAGCCTCGGTGGTGTCGGCTACGTGGTGGCCGCGGGCTCACGCTCGGGCCATGAAGCCGTGGCGGCCGCAGTCCTCGGCGTGCTGACCGTCGTGGCTTCCTGGGTCGCGGTGCACACGCTGTACGCGGTGCACTACGCGCGGCTCTACTACTCGGACGACCCGGGTGGCATCAACTTTCACGATCCCGAGCCGCCCCGCTTCCGGGATTTCGCCTATCTCGCCTTCACCGTCGGTATGACCTACCAGGTGTCAGACACCGAAATCGGATTGACCTCGATCAGGGCGACGGTATTGCGCCATGCGTTGCTGTCCTACCTGCTCGGAGCGGTTGTCCTGGCGGTGACGATCAATCTGATCGCGGGACTGGGCTCCAAGCTCTGACCGCCGCCGGTCGGCTCTCAGAAGCAACCGCTGACATGGATTCGGCGGCCGGCTCCCACGCAGACCCCTACCGGCGGTGGCGGCGGCGGTGGTGGCGGGAAGTCCTGCGGCAGGGGCGCATAGGCGTCCGGCGGCGGGGCAAAGCTGTTGACCGTATCGGCGACGTTGGTACACCCGCTGACCGAAACACGCCTGCCGGCGCTCGCGCACACGTCGGCGTTGGCGACGCCGGTGGGTTCCACGGCGGCGTATAGCTCCGGAATCGCCGTCATAGCCAGCACCGCTATCCCCGCGACAGTCCAGGACCGCACCGACAGATTCATCGCGATCTCCTTGCCGTGACGGCCGCGCTCTCTGGGCCCCGAATGAGCCGAGGGCAGCATCATATTCCTTTGCGTGCATGGGGAAACCCGAATTCGCGCAGTAGATCGTGCTCGGCGAGACTCGTCCGTTGTGGGACGTGGTCACACCCCGTTCCACCGGTCAGGGAGTGGCGCCGGGCTGCCCAAGCAGTGGGGTCCACTGGCAACGCTGCCTTATGTCGACCATCGGCTGACGGATGCCTTCCAGGTCGGCTTGCTCCTGGGGGTTCGCGGCGAAGTAGTTCTGCACGGCGCCTTGGATCTGGTCTTTGGGCTGATCCTGCAGGCCGGTGTAGAAGTCGTTCACGTCGGGGTGCAGGAACAGATAGGTCGAAAGCGCCGACGCGACCCCGGCCGCGACACCGGCTACGTTCGCGGCCGTGCAGTCGGGCGGGCGGGCCGCCGGATCGGCGGCGGCGGTCCCCGCGGTCGCGCAAGACAGCGCGCACATAACCGCGCCGGCGCCCATCGCGCTGGCTACCGCCCTGCGCGAAACGATTTCTGACAGGAACATGACTGGCTCCTCACTCCGGCAATCAATCTGGCCGCGCCCGACGCGGGCATCGCCTGGCTGTAGCTAATCAAAATTAGTGCGAAACGGCTGGCACATTGCCGGAATCTGACCAGTGGGCTCGCGGCGGCTCAGAAGGTGTTGACCTTCTCGACGCTGACGAACATGCCGTGCTTGGTCTGGTCGTTGGTGAAGCGGGTGCCGTCGGCGTTCGCGACGATCGTCCAGCCCTGCGCCGCATATGTCTTGTAGTCGATGGTGACCGTGGGTATGGCGCCCAGATTGCCCAGCACCCACTGCACCTTGCCGCCGGTGTTGATGCTGACGCCGTTGGCGTGCTCACCGTCCTGCAGCGGGGAGTTGGTGAACGGCGCCTCGCAGCCGACGGTGTCCTTGTTGATCTGGCAGCGCGTCACGCCGGATTTGGTCTCGATGAAGACGTAACCGTTCTGGTCGGGCGGCAGTGGGATGGCGCCCGCCGGAGTGGTCGGGTTCGCCGGCGCGGCGGACGGGCCCGGCCCCGGGGCCGGGGCGGCGGTCGCCGACGGCGGTGTGGATCGGGGCGTCGGGAAAGACGGTTCGGTGGGCCCCGCTCCGGGCGATGCCACCGGCCGGCCCCCGATGATGGAGCTGCAGCCGGAGACCAGCTCCGAACCGGCCAGCAGGGCTACGAGCAGCAGCGAACCACCGGCCAGGCTTCGCCGCGCATTCTCCGAAAACCGCACCCGCCGCTCCCCAGACAATTCGAATAGCGGCACTTAGGTTACGCACCGAGGGGCGAAAGTAGCTGCCTCGGCGCGACTATCGATACAGAGAAGATGGCCCGGGTTTATCACCGCGTGACCGACCGATCGGGCCAGATCGGTCGGAGCCGCTACAGCCCCAACAGCTTTTCGGCGTTACGGTGGGCGATCGCGGAGCGCTCGTCGTCGGACAGCGGCAAGCCGTCCAGGAAGGCACGGGCGGCCACCATCGACCCGAAGGGGTAGTCGGCGGAGAAGGCCACGCGGTCGATCCCCACCTGCGCCACCAGGTTCGCGTACGTCGCGTGATCGTTGAAGTTGGCGAACGTGTAGTGAAAGTTCTCCCGCAGATAGGAACTCACCGGGCGTTGCAGACCGGTGAGTTCGGGTGTCAGCGTCGCGTCGAAGCGCGGCAACATGAACGACGTGGCTTCGCCCATGTGCCCGATGATCAGCTGCAGCGACGGATGACGGTCGAACACGCCGCCGAGAATCATGCGCAGCGCGTGCGTGGCGGTGTTGATGTGCCACCCCCAGCCCACCGTGGCCAGCGCGAATGTGACCGGCTCGGCGAAGCCGGCGTAGCTGGACTCGATGACGCCCGCCGGTGGGATGGTCGGATGCAGGTAGATCGGTATTTGCAGGGTGGCCGCGCGCGCCAGGACGGGCTCGAAGAACGGGTCGTCCAGGTAGCGGCCGCGGCTGTGTCCGTTGATCACCGCGCCGGGAAAGCCGAGCCGGCGCACCGCCCGGTCGAGTTCCTCGGCCGCCTGGTCCGGGGCGCTGATGGGCAGGGTGGCGAAACCCGCGAGGCGATCCGGATACCGTTGCACCGCGGCCGCGAGCTGGTCGTTGCAGTCGCGGGCCAGCCGAACCGCTTCGTGGGGATCCAGCTGCTCGACCCCGGGCGCGGCCAGCGACAGCACCGCCAGGTCCACCCCGGCCTCGTCCATCGCCGCGATGCGGCCGTCACCGAGATCGCCGGCCGGTTCCACGATTCCGGGCCGCGACGCTAGCCAGGTGCCCGGACCGCGCAGGAATTCCGTTGTGGCGTAATGCTCTTCGAGCGCGATAACGCGCATGACTTACCCTTCGAGGACTCGGGCGGCCGCGCTCCAGTACGGCAGCTCGTCGCGGTTGGCGGCCAGGCGGATGGTTTTGGTGTAGCCGTATTCGGCCAGTGTCTCCTGGGCGTGCTCGCGGCCGAACCCGCTGTGGCCCACCCCGCCGAACCCGCTGCCGATGGCCACCCGGACGTAGTTGTTGACAAAGACGGCCCCGGCGCGGATCTGCCGGCTCACCCGTAGCGCCCGGTCCCCGTCGGCGGTGAACACCGCGGCGACCAACCCGTAGGGCGTGCCGTTGGCGATGCGCACCGCCTCGGCCTCGTCGCTGAACCGGATCAGGGCGACCACCGGCCCGAAGATCTCCTCCTGGGCCACCCGCATGCCCGGCCTGACCCCGGTCAGCACGGTCGGTGCGACGTAGAAGCCGCCCGCGAGGCGGGGATCCTGCGGCAGCGGCGCCTGGGCGGCGATACGGGCGCCCTCGGCCACGCCGATGTCGAGGTATTCCAGGACCTGCTTCTGCTGCGCCGGGGTGACCAGCGGGCCGACGTCGGTGGCGGGGTCGGCGCCGTCGCCCACCCGCAGCCGGCGCACCGCGGCGCACAGCTTCTCTTCGAACTCGGCATAGATGTTGTCTTGCACCAGTATTCGTGAAGCCGCGGTGCACGCCTCGCCCTGGTTGAAGAAGCCGCCGTCGATGGCGGCCAACAGTGCGCCGCGCGGTTCGGCGTCGTCGAACACCAGCAGCGGATTCTTGCCGCCCAGCTCCATCAGCGCCGGTGTCAGGTTGTCGGCCGCGGTGCGCAGCACGGCCGAACCGGTGCGGGGCGATCCGGTGAAGGAGATCTTGCCCACCAGTTGGTGCTCGGCGAGCGCGGCGCCCACCGCACCCCCGCCCGGCACGGCGTGGACCACCGGATCGGGCAGCACGGATTGGATCAGTTCGACCAGTCGCAGCACAACCGAGGGTGTCTGCTCCGGCGGTTTCAGCACGACGGCGTTGCCGACGGCCAGTGCGGGCGCGATTTTTCCGGCGGTGTGAATCGGCGGCCAGTTGAACGGCACGATGCCGGCGATCACGCCGTAGGGCTCCAGCGTGGTCACGTCGAAGACCGGGCCGTGCTCGCGCGCCTGGCTCGGCAGCACCTCGACCATCCCGGCGAAGTATTCGAAAATCCCGATCGCGGCTTCG